>NZ_JBSFTC010000218.1:0-20147 GCF_053590415.1 Nonomuraea sp. NPDC003201 | reverse complement strand
GCCCGTGGCCAGCCCGAGCGGGCGCGACACCCCGCTGATGGGACGCAGCAGCAGCATGATGACGGCCTGGGTGAGCATGTTCTCGATGAACCAGCCGGTGTGGAAGGCGGGCGCCCCCTCCACGCCGAGCACCCAGGTCAGGACGGCGAACGTGACGAGGTCCGCCACGGCGTTCAGGGCCCCGAACCCGACGACGAAGCGCAGGATGGCGCGCGGCCGGAGCCGGAGAGGGCGGCGCAGGACGGCGGGGTCGGCCCGGTCGAAGGCGAGAGCGAGCTGCGCGGCGTCGAAGCACAGGTTCTGCACCAGCACCTGGACGGGCAGCATCGGCAGGAACGGCAGCGCCAGCCCGGCCGCGAGCATCGCGATCACGTTCCCGACGTTGGACGACAGCGCGATGCGCAGGTAGGTGACGATGTTGCCGGTGCTGCGCCGCCCGGCGGCGACCGCGTGGTCGACCGCGGCGAGATCCTTGGCCGCCAGCACGACGTCGGCCGCCTCCCGGGTGACGTCCACCGCGCCCCTCGGGCAGATGCCGACGTCGGCGGCGCGCATGGCGGCCAGGTCGTTGACGCCGTCGCCGAGGAAGCCCACGGTGTGCCCGGAGGCGCGCAGCGCGCGTACGACCCGTGCCTTCTGCTCCGGGGTGCAGCGGGCGACCACCGTCGCCCGGCCGACGGCCTCGGCCAGCTCGGCGTCGGACAGGTCCGCGAGCTCGCCCGCGTTGACCACCGCGCCCACGCTCAGGCCCAGGTCCCGGCAGGTACGGGCGGCGGTCGCCGGATGGTCGCCGGTCAGCACCTTGGGAGTGATCCCGCGGCGGGAGAGCGCCGCCAGGGCCCCGGGCGCCTCCGGCGACGGCTCGTCGGCCAGCGTGACGAAGCCGGCGAAGGAGAGCCCGCGCTCCTCGCCTAGGCGGTGGACGGCAGGGCGGCCGGCCGTGGCGACCGCGAGCACCCGCAGCCCTTCCTCGGCCAGCCGGTCGGCCAGGCGGGCGGCGCGCAGGCGATCCTGCGGGCTGAGCGTGCAACGTTCCAGCACCGGCTCCACAGCGCCCTTGACCACGACGCGGTGCGCGCCGCCGTCGTGCACGAGCGCGCACGAGACGCGGCTCACCGGATCGAACGGCGAGGCGTCCACGCCCTCGACGTCCCCATGGTCGGGCGCGCCGAGCAGGATCGCCTCGTCCAGGGCGTCGGGCACCGGCGGGTCGGCCAGGTGCAGCGTCCAGAAGCTGTTGATCGCGGCCCAGCGCAGCACCTCGGGGTCCGGACCGCCGTCCGGGCCGATGGAGTCCCGGAGCACGGGACGGTCCCGGGTGAGCGTGCCGGTCTTGTCCATGCACAGCACGTCGATCGCGCCCACGTCGTGCAGCGCGGCCAGCCGCTTGACGATCACGCCGCTGCGCGCCAGCAACGCCGATCCCCTGGCCAGGGCGGTGGTCACGACGACGGGCAGCATCTCGGGCGTGAGCCCGACGGCCACCGCCACCGCGAACGGCAACGCCTCCACCCCCCGGCCGCGCAGGACCGCGTTGGCCACCAGCGCCACCGGCGGGATGATCACCATGAGCCGGACCAGCGTCCAGGAGATGCCGTTCACCGAACGGTCGAACGCCGACAACCTGCGCGCCGGCGCGGCGGAGGAGCCCGCGAGCATCGTGTCCGCGCCGGTGGCCGCCACCACCGCCAGCGCGCTCCCCGAGACGACGCTGCTGCCCTGCCGGCACAGGTGGTCGTCACCCTCGGGCAGGTCGAGCGCCCGCTTGGGAACCGGAGCCGACTCCCCGGTCAGCGGCGCCTGGTGCACCGTCAGACCCCTGGCACGCAGCAGCCGGACGTCGGCCGGCACCAGGTCGCCCGGCCCCAGCTTGATCACGTCGCCCGGTACGAGCTGGTCGACCGGGATCTCCCGCTCCCACGGCTCGGCGTCCTCCGACGCACGCCGCCGGACCGTCGCCGTGGTGGCCACCAGCTCCCGCAGCGCCGCGGTCGAGCGGTCGGCCCGGTATTCGCCGTTGGAGCGGAGCACGCAACTGGCCACGACCAGGAGCACGATGACGCCCGCCGTACCCCAGGACGCGATCAGGGCCGACACCACCCCCAGCGCGAGCAGCACCATCGTGAACGGGTCCCGCAGGCTGCGCGCCAGCCGGCGCGGCCAGGACACGGGACGACGACCGGGAAGGACGTTCTCACCGTGGCGGAGCAGCCGGGACTCGGCCTCCGCCTCCACCAGGCCGCGCGGCCCGCTGTCCAGCAGCCGCAGCACCTGCAGCCTGCTCAGGGCCGCGACCTCGTCCCCGGCCGGCCGGGACGGCGTGCTCGGCGCCTCAGGCGCCCAGACCACGGGCCTGTCCCCCCGGGCGGCCCGCCCGCTCGGCAAGGCGTCCCACCAGCACCTGGACCGTGGCGACGATGTCCTGATCGTCGATCAGGTAGACCACCCGGCGCCCCTCGCGCCTCGACCGCACCAGGCCGGCCAGCTTCAGCTTGGCCAGGTGCTGGCTGACCGCGGGAAGCGCGCCGCCCACCCGCTCGGCCAGCCCGGTCACGTCGCATTCGCCCTGCGCCAGCGCCCAGACGATGTGCAGCCGCGGAGGCGACGACAGCAACCCGAAAGCGGCCGCGGCTTCGGCCAGCACGTCGGCGGGCGGGTCGCCGGCCTCCCCCATCGCCACCGTCACTCCTCCTCCGGACATAGCCGCCCAGTCTAGGGCGTCACGGCTTGGCCTGCCCGTCCTCCCGGATACCCGCGCGCAGCCTGGCCGCCTGCTCCTCCAGCCGCCGCGCCTGCTCCTCCAGCGTCGGGCCGGAAGGCGGCGGCTCGGCCGGTTCGTCGTCGTGGAGCTTGCCGGCCTCGGCCTTGAAGATCCGCAGGGACCTGCCGACGGCGCGGGCCGTCTCCGGGAGCTTCTTCGCGCCGAAGAGCAGTACGAAGACCAGGGCGATGATGAGGATTTCAGCCCATCCGAGATCCTGCATGAGGAGTCCTAACGTTGCTCGGATGCGCAAGTATAGGAGTGTCCGGGCGCATCGAAGACGCCACCTGCCGGTCGAGCGCCGCCGCCTCTGGATCGCATGATCACCAGATGGTTGACAGAGATCTGATGACAAGGTCATTCTGTTCGGCGGCCCACCCCCAAAGGGTCCTAAAAAACTCAACAATCGGCAGGCGTGACAATGACGTCAGATGCACCACCCTTGGCATCTGTTCTGCACCTTTACCAGGAGCAGTTGTACGCGGCCCCCGAAAGGGTCGCTGTTTCGGCCGGGCAAGAACACCTCACTTACCGGCAGTTAGATCGCCTGGCGAACGGCATCGCCGCCCAGCTGCGTCATCTCACGATGACCGGACAGCGGTGGGTCGCCGTGCTCGCCGGCCGTTCCATCCGGCTGGTCGCGGGACAGCTCGGCGCGATGAAGGCGGGCGTCGCCTTCGCGCCGATCGACCCGGCCACGCCCGTGGAACGGATCCACGCCATGCTGGCGGGAGCCTCGGCCGTGATCACGGCGCCGGAGTGGAGATCGCTGGTCCCCGACGGCATCCCGGTGATCGACGCCCCCGCCGAGGCGGACGCCTCACCCCTGCCCGACGTCGAGCCCGACAGCCTCGCCTACGTCGTCCACACCTCCGGCTCGACGGGGACGCCCAAGGGCGCGCTCGTCCCCCACCGCGCGCTGGCCAACCTGATCGGGTGGTCCCACGCGACCTTCGGCCTCGGTGGCCGTGCCTCGCTGCTCACCAGCCCCAACTTCGACCCGTCGGTCTGGGAGATCTGGATGTGCCTGACCGCGGGCACCACGATGGTCATCCCCACCGAGGAGATCCGGCTCTCGCTGCCCGCGCTCCGCGACTGGATCGTGGATCAGGAGCTGACCACCTGCTACGCGCCCACTCCCATCGCGGAGGGCCTGCTCGGCCTGTCCTGGCCGGAGGAGACCAAGCTCGCGACGCTGAGCACCGGCGGTGATCGCCTCACCACCTACCCGAGGCCCGGGCTGCCCTTCCGCCTCATCAACCTGTACGGCCCGGCGGAATGCGCCGTCAACGCCATCGCCGGCGAGGTGCCCGTCCACGACGGCCAGAGCCGCCCGCCCGCGCTCGGCACGCCGCTGCCCGGCGTCACCGTCCGCCTCCTGAACGAGGAGATGCGGCCGGTCGACGAAGGCGAGATCCACCTCGGCGGCGTGTGCGTCGGCCTGGGCTACCTCGACCGGCCCGACCTGACCGCCGAGCGATTCGTCCGCGATCGCGACGGGCAGTTGCTCTACCGCACCGGCGACCTGGCCCGCCGCAACCGGGCCGGCGAGATCGAGTTCCTGGGGCGCCTCGACGACCAGGTCAAGATCCGCGGCAACCGGGTGGAGCTCGGCGAGGTCGAGACCGTGCTCGGCCGTCACGAGCGGGTACGGGCCGCCACCACCGCCGTCCGCGGCCACGAGCTGGTCGCCTACGTCGTGGGCACGGCGACCGAGCAGGAGGCCCGCGCCCACCTGCGCAGGTTCCTGCCCGACTACATGATCCCCACGGCCTGGGTCTTCCTGGACGAGCTCCCGCTGACCGGCAACGGCAAGGTGGACCGGGCCGCGCTGCCCGACCCGGTCCGCGCGCCCCGCTCGATCACGCCGCCCGCCACCCCCACGGAGGCGCTGCTCGCCGAGATCTGGCAGGACGTCATGGGCGCCGGGCCGATCGGCGCCGACGACGACTTCCTGGCGCTGGGCGGCCAGTCGCTGCTGGCGATGCGCATCGCCGCCCGCGCCTTCGAGAAGCTGGGCAAGCCGGTCGAGCCCCGGATGCTCTTCGAACATCCCACGCTCGCCGCCCTCGCCCACGCGATCGATGACCTGCCGGAGGGGACGGCCCTGACCGCCGCCGAGGGCGGGCTCACGGCCGCGCAGCGCCGCCTCTGGTTCATCGACCAGGTCGCGCCCGGCTCGCAGTACAACGTGCCCATCCTGTTCGCCCTGGACGGCCCCCTCGACACCGGGCGCCTGGAGAACGCGATCAACGAGATCGTGCGCAGGCATCCGCCCCTGCGCACCCGCTACGAAGAGCGCGACGGCGAGCCGGTGCCCGTGATCGACGAGGCGGCGCCCGTACGGATCAAGGTCATGGACGCCACCCCGCGTGGCGCGCACGCCCTGGCGCTGCACCACGCGCGCGACCCCTTCGACCTGCGCGACGGTCCCGTGCTGCGGGCGCTGCTGCTCCGGCTCGGCGACGACCGGCACCGCCTGCTGGTGACCGTCCACCACATCGCGTTCGACGGCTGGTCGGCCGGGGTCTTCCTGGACGAGCTGGCGCGGCTCTACGCCGGGGAGAGCCTGCCCGCGGCGGCCGGGCCGTACCGGCGCGGGCAGAGCCTGGACGGCCTGCCGTACTGGAGGAAGGTCCTGGACTCGCCGCCCGAGCGGCTGGGGCTGCCCGCGGACGGCCCGGGACCGGCCCCGGGGTCGGCAGGGCTGTCCCGGCGCGGCGGCCGGGTCCGGGCCACGCTGCCGGACGGGCTGCTCGCCGAGCTGGAGTCGCTGGGCAGGCGCGCCCAGGCCAGCCCGTTCATGGTGCTGTTCGCGGCCTTCCAGGCGCTGCTGCACCGCTACAGCGGCCAGGACGACATCGTGACGGGCGTGCCGTTCTCCGGCAGGGAGACGCCGGGCGCGGACTCGATGATCGGCTTCTTCGTGGAGACGCTGCCGATCAGGACCCGTCTGGACGGCGATCCGACCTTCGAGCGGTTGCTGGCACAGGTGCGGGCGACGGTCCTGGCCACGCCTTCCGACGTGCCGCTCGAGGAGATCGTACGAGAGCTGTGCCCCGACGGCCGGCCGCCCTTCGACGTGATGTTCGCGATGCAGGAGCCGGCGGACGCCAGGCGGGGCGACGGGGTGACCTTCCGGATCCTCGAGGAGGTCGAGAACGGCGGCGCCAAGGCCGACCTGGTGCTCTACGCCGAAGGGCGGGAGATGAGCCTGGAGTTCGCCACCGACCTGTTCGAGCGCGCCACCGCGGAGCGGCTGCTGGGCCACTACGTGCGCGTCCTGGAGCAGGTGGCGGCCGACCCGGCGGCGCCGCTTGCCGCGCTGCTCGCCCGCGAGCACGAGCCCCCCGGCCGGGGCCCGGACCAGTGCCTGCACCGGCTCTTCGAGCAGCAGGCCGACCGGACGCCCGACGCGGTCGCCGTCGAGTTCGAGGGCGCCGCCCTCACGTACGCCGAGCTCGACCGGCGGGCCAACAGGCTGGCCCACCTGCTGCGCGGGCTCGGGGTCGGCCCGGAGGTGCCGGTCGCCCTGCACGTACGGCGCTCGCTCGACCTGCCCGTGGCCCTGCTGGGGATCCTGAAGTCGGGCGGCGCGTACGTGCCGCTCGACCCCTCCTACCCCGAGGGACGCCTCACCCAGGTGCTCGGCCGCGTCGACACCCCGGTCCTGGTGACGCACCGGGCGCTGGCCGGCGGCCTGCCGCACGAGCGGCCCGTGCACGTCGACACCGACCTCGACGGACAGCCCGAACACCGGCCGGACAGCGGCGTCACCCCCGACGACCTGGCCTACATCCTGTTCACCTCGGGCTCGACCGGACAGCCCAAGGGCGTGGCGATGCCGCACCGCCCGGTCGCCAACCTCATGGCCTGGCACAGCGGCGCCTACCGGAGCCTGCAGTTCACCGCACTCGGCTTCGACGTCTCGGTGCAGGAGATCTTCAGCACCTGGGCGTACGGCGGGACCCTGATCATGGTCAGCGACGAGGTCCGGCGCGACCCGGCCGCCCTGCTCGACCACATCGCCCGGACCCGCGTGGAGCGGATCTTCCTCCCCTTCGTGGCGCTGCAGTCGCTGGCCGGCGCCGGGGTCGAGCCGCCCGCCACGCTGCGCGAGGTGATCACCGCGGGCGAGCAGCTCCAGGTCACCCCGCAGCTCGAGCGGTTCATCAAACCGTGGATGACGCTGCACAACCAGTACGGGCCGACCGAGGGCGCGATCATCGACATCGCCCACACGCTCACCGGTCCTCCGGCGGACTGGCCCCGGCTGCCGCCCATCGGCAAGCCGGTCACCGGCGTCCAGGCGCTGATCCTGAACCGCCTGGGCCACGAGGTGCCCGACGGCGTCCCCGGCGAGCTGCACCTCGGCGGCGCCTGCCTGGCCAGGGGCTACCACGGCCAGCCCGAGCTGACGCGGGAACGCTTCATCACCTGGCGGGACGGGCGCCGGCTCTACCGGACCGGGGACCTGGCCCGCCGCAACGAGGCCGGGGAGATCGAGTTCCTGGGCCGCGCGGACGACCAGGTCAAGATCCGCGGTTACCGGGTCGAGCCCGGCGAGATCGCCGCGGTGCTGGCCGGGCATCCGGCCGTGCGTGAGGCGTTCGTCATGGCTGTGGAGGGCAGGCTGGTGGCCTACGTGGTCGCCGACGGGACCCCCGAGCTACGTCCCCACCTGGTCGAACGGCTGCCCGAGTACATGGTGCCGAGCACGTTCGTCGCGCTGGACGCCCTGCCGGTGAACCCGTCAGGCAAGGTGGACCGGCACGCCCTGCCGGACCCCGGCCAGGGCGTGCGGACCGTCGCGGCGCCGCTCACCCCGGTGGAGCAGACCATCGCCGCCGTCTGGCAGGAGGTGCTGGGCGGGGCGGTCGGGCGGCACGACGACCTCTTCGAGCTGGGCGGCCACTCGCTCAACGCGACCCGGATCGCCTCCCGGTTGCACGAGGCGCTGGACGTGCGGGTGCCGCTGCGTACGCTCTTCGCCCACCCGACCGTCGCCGAGCTCGCCGCCCAGCTCACGTCGCCGGACGTGGAGGCGGCGGCCGAGCTCTATCTCATGGTCGCCGCGTATTCAGATGACGAGGCCGAGGCTCTGCTGCGGTCGATGGAAGGTGACGAATGAGCCTGTCAGACCAGCAGCGCCAGCTCCTGGAAGCGTTACGCAAGAAGAAGCAGGCGCAGGCCGCGCCGCTCAGGCCCGCCCGGCTGCCGATGTCCTTCACCCAGCTCCGCGCCTGGTACCTGGACCGGATGGCCCCGGGCGCCGCGCACTATCTCATCCCGCTCGCCTTCCGCGTCGAAGGCCCGCTCGACCGCGACGCGCTGCACCGCGCGTTGAACGCGCTGGTGGCCAGGCACGAGAGCCTGCGCACCACGTTCGCCATGGACGAGGACGGCCCGTACCAGATCGTGGCCGGCTCGCTGGAGATCGACCTGGCGGACGCCGCCGACGACACGCCGATGGACCTGACCACCGGCCCGCTCATCCGCGCGCACCTGGAGCGCGAAGGCGCGGACACGCACGTCCTGCACCTCACGCTCCACCACATCGTCGCCGACGCCTGGTCGCTGGACGTGCTGCGCCGGGAGCTGGGCGCGCTCTACGACGGCCGGGAGCTGCCGGAGTTGTCCCGGCAGTACCCCGACTACGCGATCTGGCAGCGGGAGAACGACCACGGCCGGGATCTGGACTTCTGGCGGGAGAGGCTGGCGGGCGCGCCGCCCATCAGCGAGTTGCCGGCGGACCTGCCCCGGCCGGCCGTCCAGACGTACGCGGGCGCCGAGCTGCCCTTCTCCCTCGACCTCCCGCGCGAGGAGTTCAAGGCGTACTGCCGGCGCCTGGGCGCCACCCCCTACATGGTGCTGTTCGCGGCCTATCTGGTGGTGCTCTCCCGGCGCTCGGGCCGGCGGGACCTGGTGGTGGGCACGCCCATCGCCAACCGGGACAGGGTCGAGTTCGAGGGCCTGATCGGGTTCTTCACCAACACCCTGGCCATCCGCGCCGACCTGTCGGGCGACCCGTCGTTCGCCGAGGTGGTCGAGCGGGTCAAGGACGCGGTGCTCGACGCTCACGACCACCAGGGGATGCCCTTCGAGCGGCTGGTGGAGGAGCTCAACCCGGAGCGCCGCCTGGACCGCAGCCCGGTGTTCCAGACGATGTTCAACATGCTGCCCGAGGCCACGGCGGCGCTGGAGCTGGACGGGCTGACGGTCACCCCCGTGGAGATCGCCGAGCACACGGCCAAGTTCGACCTGACCGTGGGCGTCCGCGAGACCCTGGACGGGCTCGTGGAGTACAACACGGACCTGTTCCACGCGGGGACGATCCGCGATCTCGTGGCAGACCTCCGGCGAGTACTCTCAGCGGCCATGGCCGGGGACGAGGCGCCCGGGGAGATGCCACGTCACCAGATCTCCCAGCTCGTCACCCGGGCCTGGCGCGAGGCGCTGGGCAGCGACGCCTTCGGCCCCGACGACAACTTCTTCGACGTGGGCGGCCACTCGCTGCTGGTCCTGCAGGTGCACGAGCGGCTGCGCAAGCGGTTCAGCCTGACGGTCACCGACCTGTTCAGGTACCCGACGATCGCCTCGCTGACGGCCTACCTGAGCCCTGACGCGCCGCCGCCCGCGGCGGTCGCGAGCACCGCGCCCGCCGGCGGCGCGCTCGCCATCGTCGGCATGGCCTGCCGCTTCCCCGGCGCCAACGGGCCGGAGGAGTTCTGGGCGGCGATCCGCGACGGCGTCGAAGCCGTACAGGACTTCACCGACGAGGAGCTGCTCGCCGACGGCGAGGACCCCGACCTGCTGGCGGACCCCGCCTACGTCAGGTCGGGGACGGTGCTGGACGGCATCGACCTGTTCGACGCCACGCTGTTCGAGTTCACGCCGCGTGAGGCCGAGATCCTGGACCCGCAGCAGCGCCTGTTCCTGGAGACCGCCTGGGAGGCGCTGGAGGACGCGGGCTGCGACCCCGCCCGCCACCCGGGGCGCATCGGCGTCTTCGCCGGTTCGGCGATGAGCAGCTACTACATCGAGAACCTGCTGGCCGCGCCCGACGTGCTCAGGGCCGTGGGCGAGTACCAGGTCATGCTCGGCAACGACAAGGACTCCCTGCCGACCAGGACCTCGTACAAGCTCGACCTGCGCGGGCCGAGCGTCAGCGTCAACAGCGCCTGCTCCACCTCGCTGGTCGCGCTCCACCTGGCCAGGCAGAGCCTGATCGCGGGCGACTGCGACCTCGCGCTGGCCGGGGCGGTGCGGGTCAACGCCTGGAGCCGCCGCGGCTACCTCTACCAGAGCGGCGGCATCGGCTCCCCGGACGGCCACTGCCGGCCCTTCGACGCCGAGGCCCAGGGCACGATCGGCGCCAGCGGCGTGGGCATCGTCGTGCTGAAGCGGCTGGAGGACGCCCTCGCCGCGGGCGATCCCATCCACGCCGTCGTACGCGGCTCCGCGGTCAACAACGACGGCACCAGGAAGATCGGCTACACCGCGCCGGCCGTGGACGGGCAGGCCGAGGTCATCACCGCGGCGCTGGCCTCGGCCGGCGTGGACCCCGGCACGATCGGCTACGTCGAGGCGCACGGCACGGGCACCGCGCTCGGCGATCCCATCGAGGTCGCGGCGCTCTCCCAGGTCTTCACCGGGGATCGGCCGATCGCGCTGGGCTCGGTCAAGTCCAACATCGGCCACGCCGACGCCGCCGCCGGGATGGCCGGGCTGATCAAGACCGTGCTGGCGCTCAAGCACCGTACGCTGCCGCCCACGGTCAACTTCGCGACCCCCAACCCGCGCATCGACTTCAGCCCGTTCTACGTGCCCACCGCCGGCGCGGAATGGCCGCAGGGCCAGGGGCCGCGCAGGGCGGGTGTCAGCGCGTTCGGGATGGGCGGCACCAACGCCCACGTGGTGCTGGAGGAGGCGCCCGAACAGCCCGCCGCCCCGCCGGAGGCCGGCCCGCACCTGCTCGTCATGTCGGCCGCCGGCGACTCGGCGCTGGCGGAGACCGCCACGCGGCTGCGCGCCCACCTGGCCGCGCATCCGGACGCGGACCTGGGCGAGGTCGCCGCCACCCTCCGGCACGGCCGCCGCCAGCTGCGGCACCGCGGCATCCTGGTCGCCGAGGACCACCGGTCGGCGCAGGACGCCGAGCTCGTCGCGGGCGAGTCGCGCCCGCGCGAGATCGCCTTCCTCTTCCCCGGCCAGGGCGCGCAACGCCGCGGGATGGGCGCGGGCCTGTATCGATCGGAGAGCGTCTTCCGCGCCACCGTCGACGCCTGCTCCGGCGTCCTCGAGCCGCACCTCGGCCTCGACCTGCGCGAGGTCCTGTACGGCGAGGCCGGCGATCTCGACCAGACCTGGCTCACCCAGCCCGCGCTCTTCGTCACCGAGTACGCGCTCGCCCGCGCACTGATCGAGCGCGGGGTCCGCCCGGCGATGATGGCCGGGCACAGCATCGGCGAGTACGTCGCCGCCTGCCTGGCCGGGGTCTTCACCCTGGAGGACGCGCTGCGCCTGGTCGCCGCCCGCGGCCGCCTGGTGCAGAGCCTGCCCTCCGGCTCGATGCTGGCCGTGCCGCTGCCCGAGTCCGAGGTAAGCGACCTGCTCGGCGAGGACATCTCGCTGGCCGCGGTCAACGCCCCCCAACTGTGCGTCCTGGCCGGCCCCGAGCAGGCCGTCACCGAGCTGGAGCGGCGGCTGGCGGGGCAGGGTGTCGCCTGCCGCCCGCTACGCACCTCCCACGCCTTCCACTCCGCCATGCTGGATCCGGTGCTCGACGCCTTCGCCGCCGAGGTCTCCTCGGTGCAGCTGGGGGCACCGGACCTGCCGTACCTGTCCAACGTCACGGGCGGCTGGGTGTCCGGCGCCGAGACCAAGGACCCCGCCTACTGGGTGCGCCACCTGCGGGAGACCGTGCGGTTCGCCGACTGCGCCGGCGCCCTGGTGGCCGCCGACGCCGCGGTGATCGAGGCGGGGCCGGGCCGTACGCTGACCACCCTGGTCCGCCGCCAGGGAGGCCAGGCGGCGGTCGCCCCGTTCACCGAGCCGGACAGCGGGCAGTCCGCCCTGCTGGAGGGCATCGGACGGCTGTGGGTGAGCGGCGCCGGCATCGACTGGACGGCGTTCGGCCCGCCGGGCAGGCGGGTGCCGCTGCCCACGTACCCGTTCGAGCGGCGGCGCTACTGGATCGGGCCGCGCGCCCGGCGCTTCGAGATCGCGGCGGCGTCTTCGGCGCCGCTGACGGCGGCGGAGCCGGTGGCGCAGGCCCGGGCGGTCCAGGAGCTCGACGCGGTCGCCGCCGCCTGGCAGGACGTGCTCGGCATCGTGCCCGCCGGCCCGCAGGACGACTTCTTCGGCCTGGGCGGCGACTCCCTCGTGGCCACCCAGCTCGCCTCCCGCCTCGGCCTGCCGATCGAGGCGATCTTCGAGCACCCGACGCTGGCCGGCCAGCGGGCGCTCATCGCCCCGGCGGTGGTCCCGGCCGTCGCTTCGGTGGTGGCCCGCGAGGTGATCCCCGTCGTCGAGGATCCCGGCCCCGCGCCGGTCTCGTTCATCCAGCGGCGCATGTGGTTCATCGACCAGGTGCACGGCTCGGCCGCGTACGCCGTGGCCACGGCGCTGGACCTGCGGGGCGAGCTGGACGTGGAGCGGCTGCACGGCGCCCTGCGCGAGCTGGTGCGGCGGCACGAGTCGCTGCGGACCGTCTTCCGCGCCCCGGACGGCGAACCGGTGCAGGTGGTGCTGCCCGCAGGGGAGGTGCCGCTGCCGGTCGAGGACTGCGACGACGCCGAACGGGCGCTGAGCGAGGCCGCGGCCGAACCGTTCGACCTGGCGCACGGCCCGCTGTTCCGGGCCCGGCTGCTGCGGCTCGCCCCGGATCACCACGTCCTGTCGCTCGGCTTCCACCACATCGTCGTGGACGGCTGGTCGATCACCCTGCTGCGGACCGAGCTGGTCGCGCTCTACAACGGCGAGACGCTCCCCGAGCAGCCGGTCAGGTACCGCGACTACGCTCGCTGGCAGCGGGAGCAGGTCGCCGATCTCGGCTTCTGGAAGGAGCGGCTGCGCGGCATCCCGCACAGCCTGGACCTGCCCACGGACCGGCCGCGCCCGCCGATGCAGACCTTCGAGGGTGCGGTCGCCACCCACGCACTGCCTGCGGAGCTGGCCGGGGGCCTGCGGAAGCTGAGCCAGGAGCGCGGCGCCACCCTCTACATGACGCTGCTGGCCGCGCTCCACACGCTGCTGTACCGCTACAGCGGCCAGGAGGACATCTGCGTCGGCTCGCCGGTGGCCGGGCGCACCCGCCCCGAGTTCGAGGGCATCGCGGGCTGCTTCATCAACACCCTCGTCATGCGGGCCGCGATGGACGGCTCGATGCCGTACACGCGGCTCCTGGCGCAGGTGCGCGAGTACGCCCTGGGCGCGTACGCGCATCAGGACGTGCCGTTCGAGCAGTTGGTGGAGGAGCTCAACCCGCCCAGGGACCTGTCGCGCAACCCGCTCTTCCAGGTGCTGTTCAACCTGCTCAACCTGCCCCAGAGCGACCTGGACATGAACGGGACGGCCGTGCGGGAGCTGGCCGTGGAGACCGGCACCGCCCAGGTGGACCTGGTGCTCTACGTCTACGAGCAGGGCGACGACCTGCTGTGCCGGCTGGAGTACAACACCGCGCTCTACGACGCCGGCACCGCCGGGCGGCTGCTGCGGCACTACGAGACCCTGCTCTCCGCGATCGCCGCCGCGCCCGGGACCGCGCTGTCCGGCCTGGACTTCCTCACCGGCGAGGAGCTGGAGGAGCAGCTGGCCTGCCAGGACGTCGAGGTGCCCGACCTGTGCATCCACGAGCTGGTGGAGGCCCAGGCCGACCGGACGCCCGACGCCGTGGCCGTCACCTTCGAGGGCGTCTCGCTGACGTACCGGGAGCTGGACGAGCGGGCCAACCGGGTCGCCCGGCGCCTGCGGGCGGCGGGGACGGGGCCCGAGACGCTGGTGGGCGTCGCGCTGGAGCGGTCGGCCACGATGCTGGTCAGCCTGCTCGGCGTGCTGAAGGCGGGTGGCGCGTACGTGCCGCTCGACCCGATGTACCCGCAGGAGCGCCAGGACTACATCCTGGACCACTCCGGCATCGGCGTCCTGGTCACCGAGCGCGAGCTGGCCGGGCGCTACGCCGGCTACCAGGGCGAGCTGATCCTCGCCGACGACGGCTTCCCGGAGGAGAGCCCGGAACGGCTGCCCGCACTGGCCACCCGGCAGAACCCCTGCTACGTCCTGTACACCTCGGGTTCCACCGGGCGGCCCAAGGGCGTGCGCGTCCAGCACTCCTCGGTGGTCAACTTCCTCACCTCGATGAGCCGCGAGCCCGGCCTGACCGGCCAGGACACACTCCTGGCCGTCACGACGTCCGCGTTCGACATCTCGGTGCTGGAGCTGTTCCTGCCGCTCACGGTCGGCGCACGCGTGCTGATCGCGAGCCGCGAGGCGGCCTACGACCCGGTGAGCCTGGCCGCCCTGCTGGAGGACGCGACGGTCATGCAGGCCACCCCGGCCACCTGGCGGCTGCTGCTGTCGGCGGGTTGGGAGGGCAAGCCGGGGCTGAAGGCGCTGTGCGGCGGCGAGGCGCTGCCCGCCGACCTGGCCACCGGCCTGCGCGGGCGCGTGGCCGAGCTGTGGAACATGTACGGGCCGACCGAGACCACGATCTGGTCCACCCTCACCCGCGTCACCGACGGGCCGATCACGATCGGCCACCCGATCGCCAACACCCGGATCCACCTGCTCGACACCGCGATGCAGCTGGTTCCCACCGGCGTGGTCGGCGAGCTCTACATCGGCGGGGCGGGCCTGGCCCGCGACTACCTCCACCAACCCGAGCTGACGGCCGAACGCTTCGTCACCTGGCAGGACGGCAGCCGGCTGTACCGGACCGGTGACCTGGCCCGCCGCCGGACCGACGGCTCGATCGAGTTCCTCGGCCGGGCGGACGGGCAGGTGAAGGTCCGCGGCTACCGGATCGAACTGGGCGAGATCGAGTCGCTCCTGCTGGCACATCCCGCGGTCCGTGAGGCGGCCGTGGTGGTGCGCGGCTCGGACGAGGACAAGAGCATCGCCGCCTACCTGGCCGCCGATTCCGACCATGACTGGCGCGAATACCTGCGGCGCAAGCTGCCCGACTACATGATCCCGTCGGCGTTCGTGCCGCTGGAGGCGCTGCCGCTCACCCCCAACGGCAAGGTGGACCGCAAGGCGTTGCCCGAGCCGGTGGGCCAGGCACGCGCCGAGGGCGCGGCGGCGCGGACTCCGGCCGAGGTCAAGCTGGTCGAGCTCTGGTCGCAGATCCTGGGCGTGAAGGGGATCGGGATCGACGACGACTTCTTCGCGCTGGGCGGCGACTCCTTCAAGGCCGTGCGCGCCGTACGGGACTCGGGGATCCAGGCGACCGTGCTGGACCTCTTCAAGAACCCCACGATCCGAGCGTTCGCCACGCTCGACGGCTCATCGCACGACATCGGCCTCCTGCACGAACTGACGCCTCCGCGTCCGGCGGCCTCGCTGACCCTGGTCTGCGTGCCGTTCGCGGGCGCCGGCGCGATCACGTACCAGCCGCTGGCCGCGGCCCTGCCCGAGCACATCACCATGCTCGCGCTGGAGCCGCCCGGCCACGACACCGGCAACCCCGGCGAACCCATGCTGCCCTTCCACGAGCTCGTCGAGGGCTGCGTCAAGGAGATCAAGGAGAAGGTCGACGGGCCGCTCGCGCTCTACGGCCACTGCATGGGCGGCGCGCTCACCGTCGAACTGGCCCGCAGGCTGGAGGAGGAGGGCGTCGAGCCGGAGAAGGTGGTGATCGGCGGGCACTTCCCGGCGCCCCGCCTGCCGGGCAAGGCCTTCGCCTGGTTCCGCAGGACCTTCCCGATGGAGCGGTGGACCTCCAAGCGGCAGGCACTGGAGTTCCTGCGGGCCATGGGCTTCTTCACCGAGGCGCTGGACCCTCAGGAGCGCGACTTCATCATGGGCGTCTTCCTCCACGACACTCAGGAGGGCGAGGACTACTACACCGAGCTCTACCAGGCGCCCATCAAGAAGCTGTCGGCGCCGCTGGTGTGCGTGGTCGGCGAGAACGACCGCGCCACCGAGCTGCACGAGGAGCGTTTCCGCGAGTGGGAGGCCTTCTCCGACTCGGTGTCGCTGGAGGTCATCCCCAAGGCCGGGCACTACTTCCAGAAGCACCAGGCGACCGAGCTGGCCGGGATCCTCGGCGGCGACGACCGAGCGGCGGCTCCGCTGCCGCCCCGTTACCAGCAGGCCAGCCTGAAGACGTTCTCCCTGGTGGCCTTCGGCCAGCTGGTGTCGCTGATCGGCACCGGGCTGACCACGTTCGGCCTGGGCCTGTGGGCCTACCAGCAGACCCGGTCGGTCTCGATGTTCGCCCTCGTCTCGGTCATGGCCCTGCTGCCCGCCGTCGTGCTGGCGCCGATCGCCGGCGCGGTGGCGGACCGCTTCAACCGCAGGCTCGTCATGATCACCGCAGACTCGGCGGCGGGGTGCGCCTCCGTCTCGCTGGCCGCCCTGCTCTGGACCGGCGGGCTCCAACTCTGGCACGTCTACCTCATCGTCGCCGTCGGCGCGGTGTCGACGGCCTTCCACCAGCCCGCCTACATGGCGGCCGTGGCCCAGCTGGTGCCCAAACGCTATTACGGCAGGGCCAACGGCCTGACCCAGCTGGGGCAGGCGGCGGGAACCGTGCTGGCGCCGCTGCTCGGCGGTGCGCTCGTGGCCGCCGTCGGGCTGAGCGGCATCATCCTGATCGACCTGTCCACCTTCGCCTTCGCGGTCGTCGTGACCTTGGCGGTCCGGTTCCCGGACACGCTGTTCAAGAAGCGGGAGGAGCCGTTCTGGCAGGAGGTGACCGGCGGCTGGCGCTACATCAGCCGCAGGCACGGGCTGCTGGCGATCATCCTGTTCACGGCGTTCCTGAACTTCCCGTTCGCGATGGTCGAGGTCCTGTCCACGCCGCTGCTGCTCAGCCTCACCGACACCCGCGGCCTGGGCGTGGCGCTCTCGATGACCGGCATCGGGCTCCTGCTGGGCAGCCTGATCATGACGGTGACCGGCGGCCTGGCTCGGCGCACCAACGGCATCCTCGGCTCCTTCATGGCGCTGGGGGTCGCGTTCGCCGTCATCGGGATCGCGCCCCACCCGGCGCTGCCCGCGATCGGGCTCTTCCTCATCGGGCTGCTCACCGCGTTCCTGAACGCGCACTGGTTCTCCATCGTGCAGCAGAAGGTCGGGCTCGACCTGCAGGGCCGGGTCATCGCCACCAACCTGATGCTCAGCTGGGCGCTGGTCCCGGTCGGGTTCCTGCTGGCCGGACCGCTGGTGGAGCAGGTCTTCAACCCCATCGCCGGCTCCGCGCACGGCCGGGGGATCGCCCTGCTCACCATCGTGGCGGGCGCGGTGACCGTCCTGATCGGGCTGGCGGCCTTCCGCTACCGGCCGGTCCGCTTCCTGGAGGACGAGCTGCCCGACGCGACCCCCGACGCGGTGGCCATCTCCGACAAGAACCTGATCCAGCGGGAGGCCGACAGACAGCTCGTCGCGTGACCCCTCCTCTCCCCCGGTACGGCGTGTGCCGGGGGAGCCGGCCGCCTGACCGCGGTCAGCTCGGCGCCGGAAGCTCGACCAGGCCCGTGAACTCGGGACTGGGCCGGACCTTGATCTCCCGCCACAGCAGCTCCGTGAACGCGCGCACGGCGCGGACCGCCTCGACCAGGTTGCCCTCGGCGAGGTGGATGCGGACGACCAGGCGCTGGGAGCTCTCGCGCAGCGGTTCGTACTCGACGGCGACCAGCGCGAGGTCCAGCGCCCGGCCGTAGGCGCCCTGGGCGAGCTGCCGTTCGGCCATGGCCTCCAGGGTGTGCAACTGGAGCTGACGGACGCGCTCGCGGACGGCGACGACCCACTCGTCGTACCAGCCGGGCAGCAGCACGCCGCGCGGCGGCACCCACGAGCCGTCGTCCTCGGCCTGCGCCGGTCGCCGCACGTGCAGCCGCCGGCTCAGCGCCTGCAGCTCGTCGACGTCGACTGAGACCCGCGGGTCCAGCCGCATGGCCGGGCCGCCCGTGACGATCAGCCCCGGGCAGGCCCGGCCGGCCCGCCAGAGGGTGGTGCGGAGGTCGGCCTGCGCGCGGGCCTCGCTGGAGTCGGGCCACAGGCTGCCTGCGGCGAAGTCACGGGTCGCGGTGCCGTGCAGGCCGAGAAAGGCGACCAGCCGCCGAGCGCTGTGCGGGAGCTCGCCCCACCGTGCACCGCCCGTTTCAGCGCATGCCGACACCTCGAAGGTGCCCAGCAGACGCAGGCTCACCGACCCCTCCGGCCGTGCATCGTACGCCGCGACAGCAGAAGTGCTGTCCATCGGGCGCCCCTCCTCTGCACGAACAGATCCCCCTGGGTTTTATGTTGTCCGCAGATGATCTGTCAATAGGGCGCTACCGTCTGTGAATGAAGTGGTCATGAGCTGGGCTTTTGAGCTACACTCCGGCGCTCGATAAAATCACGTTGAAACTGCTGAAAATCCCATTCGCCGTTATTCCGAGCGATATCGAAAAGCACGTGGCTCAGCCGTATTTGGTCAGTTCCGGGTGGCGGCGCAGCGCCTCGTAGGTCTTGCGGTCGGGGGCGTAGGCGTCGGCGCGCGACCCGTCCTCGCCACGTTCGCGGAAGACCTCGCGAAGCCGGTCGACCAGCGGGTCCCACTGCGTGTAGACCGGCTTGAGCTTGTTGAGCGCCTGGATGACGGAGATGACGTCCGGACCCCGGTACCACGGCGGATGCTCGAGCTCCTTGCGCACCTCGGCGAAGACCGCCCTCTCCTGGTCGCGCAGCGTCAGCATGGCGGGGATCAGGCTCCGGAGCTTGGCGTTGCGCTCCTCCACCGCTTCGGCGTCAGGAGCGGGCGCGGGCGGAGGGCCTATCGTTTCCTTCTGTACGGGCGCAGCCGCCGGCTTCAGCTTGCGCAGCTCGGCGCGGATCTCCGTCTGCCTGTCGCCGATCCTGCGCAGCATCTCGGCCACCGCCGCCACGTCGGTGAACTGCTCGGAGGCGGCCGTGATGGCTCGGGCGGCCTTGTCGAGCCTGAGGTTGTCGGCCTTCAGGCCCGCCTGGGCCTCCTCGAAGGCCCCGGCCGCGGCGCGGGCCTTGAGCTGGGCGACCCGGTCGCCCACCACGATCGTCTCGAACGCCTCCCGCTCCTTGGCCAGCTCGGCCGGCCAGTCGTAGCGCACGCCGCCCTCGGCCTGGCCCTGCGGCCGGACCACCGCCTGCACGGCGTCGGACGCGCCGTCGTTGTGGCTCGCGTACTCGGCGAGCGCGCGGCTCATCTCCTCCCTGTCCCCGCCGCCGGCGGCGATCCTGCGGCCGAGGCGCTGCCAGTCCTGGAAGCTCGCGATCCGGCCGCGGAAGGCGTGGTTCCACCTGCCGGGTTCCCGGGAGATCGACGCGATGGTCGCGAAGTCGTCGTCCGACAGCTTCATCCCGATCGCCTCGGTGCGGGACTGCAGCAGCTTGCTGCCGCCGGTGGCCAGTTTGAGCGAGCTGGCGACGGGCGACTGGTCGGCGGCGGAGGCCAGCGCGCGGGCCGAGGCCCCCAGGTCGGTCTCCGAGGTCGTGGTGCTGACGTCACCCGTGGCCTTGTTGCCAGGACCGACGGCGGCGGTGACGGCCTGCTCGGTCCGGTACTCGAGCTGCGGGCCCGAGGCCACTCCGGCCGTGAGCGCGCCGCCCGTCGCCCCCGAGAACAGCTTGTGCGTGCCCGTCTCGTCGACGACCGTCTTCTCGGCGAAGGAGTGGGTGGTCGAGATCGACGCCTCCAGCCGCGCGACGCCCACCTTGGGGGTCAGCGTGGTCGACCAGCCGGTGCCGGACTCCGTACCGGCCACCCGGGTGGGGTCGGCGGCGGCCAGGGCGGTCAGTTCGGCCGCGCCGTCGACCGCGAGGATCCGGTCGAACCTGGTCTGGTAGTCCGGGTCGCCGGGGTTCAGGCGGAAGGTGACCGCCCTGGCCTCCGACGTCGTCCTGCCGTAGCTGAGGCCGGCGCTCACGGCTCCCGACGAGCCGGACGCGCCGATGGACTTCGCGGTCTCCGACACCACCTCGACCGTGACGAGCACGGCCCCGCCCCTGCGCGCCACCGTGCGCTTGAGCGACCTGCTCCTGCTGTAGGAGACCTCGGCGCCGACCGGCGATCTGCCCGCGCCGGTCACGCCGAGCGAGCCGCCGACGCCCTTCCTGGCCTCCAGGCTCGCCTGGTCGCCCTCGCCGAGCTTGGCCGCCTCGGCGGCCGACAGCGGGGCCGCCAGGGTGGTGAGCAGCTGCCGCG
>NZ_JBSFTC010000217.1:0-20152 GCF_053590415.1 Nonomuraea sp. NPDC003201 | reverse complement strand
GGGGATCCACGGCATCAGGGACAACGTGCTCAACATCTCCGGCGGGCGATCCCTGCGTGACCGGTTCGTCCGGAACAACGGCTGCACCGCCCAGAGCCCGCCCGAGCCGGCACAGGGCAGCCTGACGCACCGGGTCACCACCTACTCCGGATGCTCGGCCGGGCATCCGGTCGTGTGGGCCGCGTTCGACGAAGGCCACATCGCCGCGCCACAGGACGGGGCCGGCGGCGACAGCGGCTCCAGGACCTGGGTCCCGGCAGAGGTGTGGAAGTTCTTCACCCAGT
Source organism: Nonomuraea sp. NPDC003201 (assembly GCF_053590415.1). Classification (NCBI taxonomy): domain Bacteria; kingdom Bacillati; phylum Actinomycetota; class Actinomycetes; order Streptosporangiales; family Streptosporangiaceae; genus Nonomuraea; species Nonomuraea sp. NPDC003201. Next base: position 19,868 of record NZ_JBSFTC010000217.1, on the reverse strand, counting down.
TCCAGAGCGGCCCGACACCGACCCCCACCCCGACTCCCGTTCCGGGGGCGTGTTCGGCTGCGATCGAGACGGTCAACAGCTGGGACGGCGGGTTCCAGTCGACGGTGACGGTCCGGGCGGGCAGCGCGCCGGTCGACGGCTGGACCGTGCAGCTGACGCTGGCCGGTGGCCAGACCATCACCAGCCTCTGGAACGGCGTGAACACCGGCACCACCGGCGCGGTCACCGTCAGGAACACCCCCTACAACGGCACCATCGCCGCCAACGGAACGACGACCTTCGGCTTCACCGCCAACGGCAGCGGCTCGGCCTCCCCCACCAGCGTCACCTGCACGAGCCCATGACCGAACGCCATCTCAAGGAAGGTAAGCAGGCATGCGACAAATCAGCACTTTGCGCCGACGGGTGGCACTCTCGGTCGCGGCCATCGCTGCACTGTCGACGGCCGGTGTCGGTGTCGCCGCGACACATGTAGCATCGGCGGCCGCAGCCGGATGCGAGGTCAGCTACACGGTGACCAACCAGTGGTCCGGAGGCTTCGGCGCCAATGTGAGCATTAACAACCTGGGCGACCCGATCAACGGCTGGAAGCTGACCTGGGCGTTCCCCGCCGGTCAGACCATCACCCAGCTGTGGAACGGCACCTACACCCAGTCCGGCGCCCAGGTGACGGTGTCCAACGTCAGCTACAACGCCGGCATCCCCAGCGGCGGCAGCACCAGCTTCGGGTTCAACGGGAGCTGGAACGGCTCCAACCCGGTGCCGACGAGCTTCGCCCTCAACGGCGTCACCTGCACCGGCGACGTCTCCACCCCCACTCCCCCGGTCACGCCGCCGCCCTCATCGAGGCAGCCGTGTGACATCTACGCCGCGGGTGGCACGCCGTGCGTGGCGGCGCACAGCACCACCCGCGCCCTGTACTCCTCCTACAACGGCCCGCTCTACCAGGTACGCCGCTCCTCCGACAACACCACCCGCGACATCGGGGTGCTGAGCGCGGGCGGGGGCGCCGACGCCGCCACGCAGGATTCGTTCTGCGCCGGCACGACCTGCCTCATCACCATCATCTACGACCAGTCAGGTCGCAACAACCGCCTCACCCAAGCACCTCCCGGCGGGTTCCCCGGCCCGGCCCCGGGCGGATACGACAACCTCGCCAACGCCACCAAGGCACCGACCACCGTCTACGGCCGCAAAGCCTACGGCGTCTACGTCGATCCCGGCGTCGGCTACCGCAACAACACCACCAACGGCATCGCCAAGGGAGACCAGCCCGAGGGCATGTACGCCATCTTCGACGGCACCCACTACAACGGCGGCTGCTGCTTCGACTACGGCAACGCGGAGACCAACAGCCGCGACAACGGCAACGGCACGATGGAGGCCATCTACTTCGGCAACATCAAGGTCTGGGGCTACGGCGCCGGCAACGGCCCCTGGATCATGGCCGACCTCGAGAACGGCCTGTTCTCCGGCGTGAACCAGAAGTACAACGCCAACGACCCCACCATCAGCCACCGCTACCTGACCGCCATCATCAAGGGCGAGCCGAACCACTGGTCGATCCGCGGCGGCAACGCCCAATCGGGCAACCTGTCCACCTTCTACAACGGGCCACGTCCCAACGTCGCAGGCTACAACCCGATGAAGAAGGAAGGGGCCATCATCCTCGGCATCGGCGGCGACAACAGCCACGGCGCCGCCGGCACCTTCTACGAAGGCGTGATGACCTCCGGCTATCCGACGGACGCCACCGAGAACGCGGTGCAGGCCAACATCGTCGCCGCCGGATACAGGTGAGTCGGTCAGGTGGCCCAGCTACCGGGATGACCGAGCCCCGCAGCCGACAATGCGGCCTCGCGGGGCAGGCACCTCGTCGATCCACCCATCCCTAAGGAGAGTTCAGTGCGCTTCAGCCGACATCGGCGCTGGCTCGCGGCCGCGACGGCCGCGGCGCTCGGCGCCCTCGGGATCGCGACAGCCGGCTCCGCCCACGCCGCTGAGGGTTGCCGGGTCACTTACACGGTGACCAACCAGTGGCAAGGCGGTTTCGGCGCCAACGTGACGATCGACAACCTGGGCGATCCGGTCAACGGCTGGAAGCTGACCTGGTCGTACACCGCCGGGCAGACGATCACCCAGCTGTGGAACGGCTCCTACACCCAGTCGGGCGCGCAGGTCACCGTGAGCGACGCCGGCTACAACGGCGGTATCCCCAGTGGGGGCAACGCGAGCTTCGGGTTCAACGCCACCTGGAACAACACCGCCAACCCCGTCCCTGCGACCTTCGCCCTCAACGGCACCACCTGCACCGGCACCGTCACCACCACCCCCTCGCCGACCCCGTCGACGCCACCGACCGGCACGTCAACGGCCTGGCAGAACGGGAAGTTCGTGGTGGACACGCCCAACGTGGTCCGCCGGTCCAGCATCGTGTTCAGCCGGGCCAACTCCACCGCCAGCCAGTTCGCGCCACTCGGCAACGGCACGCTGGGAGCCGCGGCGTGGGGAGCGAACGGCTTCACCGCGCAACTGAACCGCAACGACACCTTCCCCGACCGTAAGTCACCCGGCCAGGTCGTCATCCCCGGCCTGAGCAGGCTCACCGGGGCCGCCGACTTCAAGGGACACCTGGACCTTTACGACGGAACGCTGTACGAGTCGGGCGGCGGGATGACCCTGAAGGCCTATGTGCGCGCCGACAGCTCCCAACTGGTGGTGGACGTCACCGGGGCCGACCCCAACAGTTCCCAGACGGCGCAGGTGAAGCTGTGGAGCCCGCGCAACCCCAAGGCCGAGGCGTCGGGCTCGGTGGCGACGCTGTCGGAGAGCTGGACCGACTGCTGCGGGGGCGGCACCTCCGGCCAGACGTTCGGCACGATGGCGGGCGTCAGCGCCGGCGGGCGCAACGTGCGCGCCGCCAACCCCGACTCGCGAAGCGCGCAGGTGAGCTTCCAGCCCAACGCCGACGGATCGTTCCGGGTCATCGTGGTCTCCCCCGGCTGGAAGGGCGGCAACGCGCTGACGACGGCGACCACCCTGCTGGGCGGCGATCTGACCCGGGGCTCCGCCGACCTGGCCGCCGACACGCTGTCGTGGTGGCACGACTACTGGAGCTCGGTCGGCCTGATCAAGATCACGTCCAGCGACGGGTCGGGCGAGTACTTCGAGAACATGCGGACGCTGTACCTCTACAGCATCGCGGCGAGCAACCGCGACACCTACCCGGGCACCCAGGCCGGTGAGGCCAACCTGTTCAACGTCGGACAGGACACCCAGCCCTGGTATCCGGCCGGTTACTGGTTCTGGAACCTGCGGATGATGATCCAGGCCAACCTGTCGGCCGGAGCCTTCTCGCTGAACACGCCGATGTTCACTCTCTACCGGAACAACCTGAGCAACATCGCGGCCTGGACGAGCGCGCGCTATCCGGGTCATGAGGGCATCTGCGTGCCGGAGACCATGCGCTTCAACGGCAACGGCACCTGGTACGCGGGCAACGAGTCCTGCGACTCGGCCATCGCCCCCTCCTACAACTCGCAAACCGTCACCTCCGGCGCCGAGATCGGCCTGTGGGTCTGGCAGACGTACCTCGCCACCGACGACCGCGCGTTCCTGTCGGCGAACTACCCGATCATCCGGGATTCGGCGAAGTTCCTGCTGTCGCACGCCAGGACCGGCTCCGACGGCCTGCTGCACACCCACTCCAACGCGCACGAGACGCAATGGTCCGTCGATGACCCGATCAGCGACGTGGCCGCGATGCAGGCGCTTTTCCCGTTGGCGGTGTCGGCGGCCCAGACGCTCGGCGTCGACGCCGACCTCGTGACCAGGCTCCGGACGGCGATCCCGAAGATCCGGCCGCTGCCCAGAACCGATTTCGGGCAGACCCAGGTGCTCGGCCCGTCCTCCGACGCCGCAGGGAACAACATGCTCGCCCTGTCCGCGCAGCCGACCGCGGCCAAGCACAACGTGGAGAACCTCGGCCTGGAGCCGGTGTGGCCGTACAACCTCATCGGTGACAGCGGCAACCAGTCCGACCTGGCCAAGCGCACCTTCAGCCACCGCAGCTACATCACTCAGAACGACTGGAGCTTCGACGCGCTGCACGCGGCGCGGCTCGGTCTACGCAACGAGATGCGGACCGCCCTGATCGCCAACATCAACAAGTATCAGGTCTTCCCCAACGGGTTCGCGAGCTGGGATGCCACCAAGCTGACCAACCCGTACCTGGAGGAGCTGGGGGTGACCGCCGCGGCGGTCACCGAGGGCCTGGTCCAGGACTACGACGGCACGCTGCGCGTCGCCCCCGGCTGGCCGACCGGCTGGGACGCCGACGGGACCGTGTACATCCAGCACAAGGGCAAGGCCCACGTCCAGATCCGCAACGGCACCCTGGTCACCGTCGCCGTCGAGGCGGGAGCGAGCGGGGACATCGCCGTCCGCAACCCCTGGCCCGGCCAGAACGTCACAGTCGTGAACGGCACCGGTGCCACCGTGCTGACGAACCAGACCGGCGCCACCATCACCATCCCCGCGCAGGCCGGCACGCCGTACCTGATCCAGCGGGCCTCGGCGCCCACCACATCCCTGCCTTTCGCGGCGGTCGGCGGCAGCCCCGCCACCGCGGCCAAGCGCCTCGGCAGCCGGAGCATCGGACTGTGACCGCGGACGCGGGAGTACGGCTCGCCGAGCTCCGAACGGCCCGGCCTCCGTCTCCCGCGCCGATCTCCACAGTCCGGCCTCGGGGTCGTCTCCTGGCGGCGACCCCACCCGCTCGAGGACGACCCGACCCGGAGGCCGGGTCGTCCCCGACACCAGTCCCCGAAGGGAGAACCCGCCGTGTCAAGAGTCAGACGATTGCTCCGACGCCTGCGCGCCGCGGCGGTCGTGACCGCCGGAGCCGTTCTGGCCTCGGGCAGCGTGCTGACCGCGGTCACCGTACCCGCCCAGGCCGCCACCTCGATCACGATCAACGGAGCGTCGGGCGGCCGTACGCTGGACGGCGTCGGCGCGGTCAGCGGCGGTGGCGGCAACAGCCGCCTGCTGATCGACTATCCCGAGCCGCAGCGCGCACAGATCCTCGACTACCTGTTCAAGCCCGGGTACGGCGCGAGCCTGCAGATCCTGAAGGTGGAGATCGGCGGCGACACCAACTCCACCAGCGGCGCGGAGGCCAGCCACGCCCACTTCCGCGGCGACCTCAACTGCGACCGCGGGTACGAGTGGTGGATCATGGAGCAGGCCAAGGCGCGCAACCCCGGCATCAAGCTGGTGGGCCTGGCCTGGGGTGCGCCAGGCTGGATCGGCAACGGGACGTTCCTGTCCCAGGACATGATCGACTACTACCTGTCCTGGCTCGGCTGCGCCAAGCAGCACAACCTGACCATCGACTACCTCACCCCGGTGCAGAACGAGCGAAAGTGGGACGTCAACTTCACCATCAACGTCCGCAACGCCCTCAACGCCAACGGCTACGGCACCGTCAAGCTCATCATGGGTGACCAGTATCCGGGCTGGGTCGGAGCCGACCAGGCGGCCGGCAACCCGGCCTTCCGCAACGCGGTCGACGTGTTCACCGCCCACTATCCGTGCGGCTACCTCGGACCACAGAGCTCATGCCCGACCCCGGCCAACTTCCTCAACTCCGGCAAGCAGTTGTGGGCAGGCGAGAACGGCTCACAGGACTACAACGGCGGAGCCAAGGCGATCGCCCGCGGCCTCAACCGCGGCTACATCGACGGCAAGTGGACCGGCTACCTGCACTGGAACCTGCTGGCCGCGATCACGCCCAACATCCCCTGGCCGACGGTGGGCCTGATGGTCGCCAACCAGCCGTGGTCGGGCTGGTACTCGGCCGGCAAGAACCTGTGGGCCATGGCCCACACGGGACAGTTCACCGCCCCCGGCTGGAAGTACCTGGACACCTCCAGCGGCTACATCGGCGGCAACCGCAACAACGGCAGCTACGTGTCGCTGAAGTCGCCGAACAACCACGACTACAGCACCATCATCGAGACGATGGACGCCACCGCGGCCCAGACGCTGAACTTCACCGTCACCGGCGGCTTGTCGACCGGACAGGTACACGTGTGGGCCACCAACCTCAACTCCAGCAACTCCGCGGATATCTTCCAGCACACCGCCGACCTCACCCCCTCCGGCGGGAACTTCTCCCTGACCGTCCAACCGGGGTACCTGTACTCGATCACCACCACCACCGGGCAGGGCAAGGGCAGCCCCGTCAGCCCACCGCAGGGATCCCTGAGCCTGCCCTACACCGACGACTTCGAGGGCTACGCCACGGGCAGGGAGCCCAAGTACCTCATGGCCATGCAAGGGGCCTTCGAGGCAGCGCCTTGCGGCGGCGGCCGGGCCGGCACCTGCGTGCGGCAGGCGACCCCGCAACAGCCGATCCTGTGGAAGGAGAACGCCACGCCGTACGCGCAGCTCGGCAACACCGCCTGGAACAACTACACGGTCTCCTCCGACGTACTGCTGGAAAAGCCCGGTTATGCCGAGCTGATCGGCCGGGCCGGCACCGAGGACCTCAAGCCATGTGGGCTGAACGCCTACTACCTGCGGGTCAGCGACACCGGCGCCTGGTCGATCCTGCGGAACAACACCGGCTGCACCTTCACCACGATCGCCGGCGGCACCACCGCCGCACTCGGCACCGGCCGCTGGCACAGCCTCGCCCTTGGCTTTTCCGGAAGCACCATCACCGCCACCATCGACGGCACCGTGATCAGAACAGTGAGCGACTCCACCTTCTCGGCCGGTCAAGTCGGTTACGGCACCAGCCAGGGCGAGACCGCCCAGTTCGACAACCTCAAGGTCGTCGCCGGCTCCGGCAGCCCGGGCGATGGATCGACGTTGCGCAACGTCAACGCCGGCCGCTGCCTGGACGTGCCGGCCCTGTCGCAGACGAACGGCACGCAGGTGGCGTTGTGGGACTGCAACGGCGGGACCAACCAGCAGTGGACCTACACCTCGGGCAAGCAGTTGCAGGTGTACGGAACCAAGTGTCTGGAGGCCGGAACCGCGAACGGCACCAAAGCGATCATCTGGGACTGCACCGGGCAACCCAACCAGCAGTGGAATCTCAACGCGGACGGCACCGTCACCGCCCCGCAGCCCGGCCTATGCCTCGACGCCAACGCCGCCGGAACCGCGAACGGAACGCAGGTGATCCTCTGGGCCTGTAACGGCGGGAACAACCAGAAGTGGACACGTAGCTGATTCGGTCACCGGTCGCCCTCGCCGGAGCCCGTCACTCATGCTGGCCGGACGGCACAAGACGTCCGGCTGACGTTCGGATGGCCGGTTCGATCTCCCGAGCCGGCAGGAGCACGCAGGTATGACCTCGGGGCGCGCGGACTGGCCCGCCCGGGGTCGGAAAGCCTGTACGAAACCCGCGCAGAGTCCGTAGAAAGCCGGTCGTTCACCTCAGTGACCGTGCCCCATCGAACGCGGCTCGTGGTGGCGGGCAAGGAATTGGAGGTGTTCGCGGTGGCCGCCCGCCGGTTACCGCCGCGTCGTGCCGTACCACGCGGCGGCGGGGATCGGCACCGATCCGGCCTGTGGATGCGCAAACCCTGTATGGGCGGATCACTGGTATTGTCCGCAGCTCTGCGGCTGATACCTACAGCTCACCATTGTCGGGCTCCGGTTGATCGCTCGCCTCGGAGGGTATTGCGCCGGCATGCCGATCTGGTGAAACGCCGCCGAAGCCACCAATCACGGCAGCCAGGGCTACCGCAGACGTGACCCCACGATCATCGTGATGACGAAATAATCCACAAACAACCTCCGGCTCAGCAGACTCCACAAAGACTCGTTGGCCACCAGCTGCGATCCCACCCAGGACCAAAGGTTCGGCCTCGCGCTCACTGGCTGGATACGAGTATGAGCTGGTCTCGAACCGGCTGCCCGGCAGCGACATCACGCGGCGCAACGGCACAGTGACCACCAGGACGCGCACCCTGGACATCCGGCTGGCCAAACGCGGGTCGGCGTGGAGGGTCACCGAGATCGCCTCCCTGGGCGGGAAGCGGCCGGGCACGAGCCAGGCAGGACCGGTGGGGCGGAAGGTGCTGGCATCCAACCGGATCACGCTGCCTGACAGTGCGCGATGGGACATCGAGGCCGGGCGGATCGACGACCGGACGCTTGACGTGATGCTACGGCTGTCCCGAAAGCACGAGATCTCGGTGACCGTGCTGTCCACCGGCCACCCGTTCAAGGTGTTCGACAGCCCGTCGGTGAGCAACCACACCCGACGCCGGGCTGTCGACATCTGGGCGATCGACGGCAAGCGGGTGGCCGCCAAGGACGTCAGGGTCCGCGCCGTCATGGAAACGGCGCTGCAGTACGGCTCCGACGAGGTCGGCGGCCCGTGGGCGTTCTCCACGCGATATGGCGGGAGCTTCACCAATACGGTGCACGACGACCACGTGCACATTGGCTTCAAGCGCTGAACCCCGTCACCTTACGGGGTGGCGACATCCGAAGCAGCCATAGCGTGGACCATCCATGGAGCTGCTACGTTCGCTTCCCATCGGCGACCTGCGGGACAACTCGCCGACGACCTCGCTGAGCCAGGTAGACGGTCAGCACCAGCATGGACAGGCCCACCACGTACAGGCCCGCGCCTGCCGCGATCTGCGCAGCGGTCACGCGCGTCGTACCGGCTGGAACGTAGATGGGGCGCGTTTGCTGTACGGTTTCCCGATCCCCCGTCTCGACCGGCAGCCATGTCTCCACCGTACCGTTTCGGTCACGCATTTCGGCATAGAGGAACCACATGCCCGCCGGCTCGACCCGCACCCGGCCGCTGCTGCGGCACGCGCCAGGCAACGCAGTGAGCGGGCCGGACACCTCTTCACCGGCTCGGCGGGCGACGATCCGCACCGGGGAGAGGTTCGCGCACCCCTCCACGGTGAGGGTCATGGTTCCGGCAGCGTCCGAGCCGGCTGTCAGAACGGCGGTGCCGACGATCTGACCCTGCCCCGGGTCGTGGGCCGAAGCAGGCTTGGGGGCCAGGACGGGCAAGCTCAGCGACAGCAGAAAGGCGGCAGCAACCGCGCCTTTTGCTCGACGTCCCATGAGAAGCAGGACTCCGCAGAAGCCGATCAGCACCACCGCCGCGGGACCGAGCACGTCATCCACGTTCACACTGCTCAAGCCCACGCCCGCGGACAGCACCGTGGTGGCGGCCAGCCCTGCCGCACCGGCGACGTAGGCCGTCGCCGGGCGGCGCCACGGCAGGTCGATCGCGGCCAGCCCGATGACGGCCAGCGGGAGATCAGGAGCAGTGCGGCCCATGGCCAGCAGGAGCACGCTGATCACCAACCGCGCGAGGACGTAAACCGCGACCGCCCCCGCGACGAGGTATCGAACCGGCGAGAGGGAGCGGAGCAATATGGCTGCGTACATCGAGGCGACAAGCAGCACCGGGAGGTAGAGCGTCTCGCTGAACTGGGGCACGTCCGTTTCGAACTCGAGCACGGCGGTGACGGCGCTACCGAGCAGCAACGCTCCGCCCGCCCACCACAGCGGCCGCGGGGCGGCCGGCCGCAGGCCCGCGAGCACCCCTCCGATCAAGGCCAGCGTGCTGAACACGGTGAGCATGTGGCTCGGGCTCCACAACACCGAGTCCCGCCCGAAAGCCTCATGCCACAGCGCGTCGATCGGTGCCGAGGCCAGCGTGGCCAAGCCTCCGACTCCCGCGATGAGCAAGGGAGGCTGCCTCAGCACCGCGATCAATGACCTCGTCCGCAAAAGGGCGAGAAGCCCCCAGCCCGCGACGATCAGGCCGACGACGGCCACCGAGCCGTACAGGAGCAGATGCGGGGGAATCAGCGCGTCGTCCCTGCCGATGTCGGTATGCCAAGCGTCGTCCCAATAGGTGGCGAACAGCGAGACCAGACCGGCCATCACGACGAAGGCGGCCGCTGTGGGTGTGAGCAGCAGGTGCTGTGGTGCTGTGTTATCAGACATAGTGGCAGCTTGACCGCTCCGTCCCGTTGGCCGCTTGTACGCAGCGGCTGTCCTCACTCCCAGCGCACACCGCGCGCCAGCGCCGAGGGAGGAAGGCCGAACATGGCGTGCGTGACGCGGGTCAGATGGGAGCTGTCGGTGAAGCCTGCCGCATGAGCGGCCTCCGTGAGGGATCCGCCCTTCTGCACGGTTTCCATGGCCGCGCGTAGCCGTGCCCATCGCACGTACACGGTGAAGGGCAGCCCCAGTTGCTCACTGAACAGGTGTCCGAGCCTGCTCGGCGACATGCGGACCTGTGCTGCCACATCCGCCAGGCGCAGAGGCCCCACCGTGCCGTGGTGGACCAGGTCCACCGCCTGTCGCAGGGCGGGATGGGGATCAGCGGCGCGGGATGAGGTCAGCAGCGTCAGCGCCGTCTCGGGGAACTCCTCATCGATGGGAGCGGAAAGCAGGAGATCGGCCTTGCTCTCCCAATCGGCCACCTGGTCCTGGGCGGTCACGCCGGCACCGCGACTTGCCGGATCAAGGTAGATCGCGGCGCCGAAGGCGTTCTCGGAGCGCATTGCATGCTGAACACCGGGCGGTATCGCCACCGCCGCCACGTTCCGCTCGCCTCGCCGTTCATCCGTCACAATGACGCGCCCTGAGCCCACCACGAGCAGTTGCACGGCGGCATGCGCGTGAGCGTGAGCGGACCCGAGCTCGCCGACGAAGACCAACGCGCCGGGTCGCAGACGCACCGTTCCAGTCCATGCGCCCATATCTGTCATGGCTACTAGTATAGATAGTAGGTATGTGTAGCACCTCTCGAAATCCAGGCGCGCCAGAGAGCAGTAGCTTCCTGGCATGCCGCCTTCCGCGCGTCCCGCCGCGTCGCTGCGTGTGATGGAGCTTCGTGACATCCCGGCCGTGGTTCGGCTTCATGTGGCCGATCTGCCGCATGGCTTCTTCGTCGAACTCGGGGAGAGGTTCCTTGCCCGCTACTACCGCACGTTCCTCACCAGCCCCGCCGGAGTGGCACTGGTCGCCGAGATGGACGGCGAACTGGCGGGCTTCCTGGTCGGCTCCACCGACGCCGCCACCCACCATCGCCACGTGATCAGACTGGATCGATGGCAGCTGGCTCGCGCCGGCGCCGCCTCACTGCTCGTGCGCCCGAAACTGACCGCCAGGTTCGTCCGCACGCGGGTACAGCGCTACGCCAGGGGCATCCGCCGGGCCTCTGACGACGGCCGCCCGGGGACGGCACAGCGCAAGAGGCAGGGAATGCTCAGCCACATCGCCGTGGACGAGAGCAAGCGCCGGTCGGGCGTGGGCAGCAAGCTGGTCGCCACGTTCGTGGAGGTCGCCAGGGCCCATGGCGTCGAGCACGTGCAGCTGCAGACCGCCCCTGACAATGGGGCAGCCCAGGATTTCTCCGCGAACCTCGGGTGGAAACGCCAGGACGCGGTGCACGACGGCGACGACCGGGCCTGGGGCCCGTTCGTGCTCGAGCTCTGATCACGCGTGGATGAGCCTGAATACTACGCACCATAGGCGATGTGTTTATCCTGGGTGGCATGATGCGAGCAGAACGGGTGATCCTGCGCCTGATGCTGCTCGTGGTCGTGGCCCTCGGCGTCGTGGCGATGCATACGCTCGGCCACATCAACGGGCATGCAGACATGCCACCTGCTGGGAGCCACCCCGCCATGCATGCCGTGTCCTCCGAGGCCGGCATCGCTGCCGGAGAAGAGTCCCACGAGGGCGCCGGTGCCGGCTGGGTGTGCCTGGCGATCCTCGGCACGGCTCTGACCCTGTTGTTGTTCCGGCTGGGTGCCCGTGACGGCCTTGGTGCGTCGGGCCTCACCAGCCTGCCGCTTCGGCTCTGGTCCAGGTTCCTTCGCGCGCCGCCGATCCGGTCGCTGACGCGCACGGTCGTGCTCCGGATCTAGACGGGGATCCGGCCCCCTGAGGGTCCGAGGTCTCCCTTCCGGCACGATCTTTCAAGCGAGGAATCACCATGGACATCGATCGACGCACCCTGCTCAGAACCGGTATCGGCCTGCTCGGCGGGGCGGCTCTGGCCGCCTGCAGCCCGAGCCGTACCGCGGCATCCCCATTCGTCAGCCCGACCGGCGCGCAGGTACGCGCCGCCGAGCAGGCCCGCAAGCCGGGCGCGGTCAAGGACGTTCGGCTGGTGGCCGCCGAGACCCAGGCCGACCTCGGCGGTGTGACGGTGCGGACCTGGGCCTACGACGGCCGCATCCCCGGCAGCCCGATCCGCGTCACCGCAGGCGAAGTGGTACGGGCCCGCCTGGCCAACCGACTGCCTGCCGACACCACCATCCACTGGCACGGCCTCGCCCTGCGCAACGACGCCGACGGCGTGCCCGACGTCACCCAACCGCCCGTCAAGACGGGCACGGAGTTCGCCTACGAGTTCACCGCCGCCCACCCTGGCACGTACTGGTTCCATCCGCACTCCGGCACCCAGCTCGATCGCGGACTGTACGCCCCGCTGATCGTCGAGGACCCGCGCGAGCCGCTCGGCTACGACGAGGAATGGACGGTCGTTCTCGACGACTGGCTCGACGGTGTCACGGGCACCCCGGACGAGGTCCTGGCCGAGCTGCCCCGCGGCATGGGAGGCATGGACCACGGCGGCATGACCGGCATGACGAGCACGACGCCCAGCCCGTCGTCCGGGATGGGTGAGCACATGCTGATGGGCGCCACGAGCCTGCTGCTCGGCGGCGACGCGGGCGACGTACGCTACCCGCACTTCCTGATCAACGGCCGCCTCCCCACCGACCCCGAGACCCTCACCGCCAAGCCGGGCACCCGGCTGCGCATCCGCATGATCAACGCCGGCGGCGACACCGCCTTCCGCGTCGCCTTGGCCGGTCACCGGCTGACCGTCACCCACACCGACGGATTCCCCACCGTGCCGGCCGACACCGACGCGCTGCTCATCGGCATGGGCGAGCGCTACGACGTACTCGTCACGCTCAAGGACGGTGTCTTCCCCCTGGTCGCGCTGGCCGAAGGCAAGAACGCCCTCGCCCGCGCGCTGATCCGTACCAGCAAGCGGACCGCCGCCCCCAAGCCGGACCTGCGCCCCCGCGAGCTGGACGGCGACGTCATCCGCTACGCCAAGCTGCACCCTCACGAGTCGGTACGGCTGACGCCCGAACAGCCGGACCGCACCGTGAAGCTGGAGCTCACCGGGACCATGACGGCCTACGACTGGGCGATCAACGGCCGCAAGTACGACCCGAAGACCATCACCCCGATCCGGTCAGGGGAACGGGTGCGGCTGTCGTTCGTCAACCGCACGACGATGTGGCACCCCATGCACCTGCACGGCCACACCTTCGCCCTGCCCACCGGCGTCCGCAAGGACACCGCCATCGTGCTGCCGAACTCCACCCTCGACGTCGACTTCCAGGCCGACAATCCGGGCATCTGGATGATCCACTGCCACAACGTCTACCACGCGGAGTCAGGCATGATGACGCTGCTCGGATACCAGCCGACCTGATACGGCTAACATTCGGCTGAACGGACGGATCGCCGGGAGGATCCCGATGACGCGGCGCAAGCTGGGACAGTTGGAGGCCGAGGTGCTCGCCGTGCTGGCGGGTGCGGACACCTTCCTGTCCACCAGCGAGCTCCGCGAGCGGCTCGACGGCGCGCCCGCGCACACCACGATCAACACCATCCTGTTCCGGCTGCTGGACAAGGGGCTGGTGATACGGGAGCGGCGCGGGCGCGGCTTCGCCTACCGCCTCACCGCCAACGAGTCCGGGCTGGCGGCCGAGCGCATGTTCGGCCACCTCCGCCTGGCCCACGATCCGTCGGATGTCCTGAGCCACTTCGTCCACGGGCTGAGCCCCACCGAAGAAGCCGCGCTCCGGGCCGTGCTCGACGACCGCTCATGAGCCCGGAGTCGTTCCTCCCGGCGCTGGTGCTGGCGGCACTGACCTTGCTGCTGAGCCGGCGACAGCCACGCCTGCATCCGAAGTGGATCGCACGGGCCCTGGTCGTCCTGTCCGCGAGCGCGGCGCTGGCGGTGATCGGCACGCTCGTGCTGATCATCGTGGTCGCCGCCCAGCCGAACGAAGGCGGCCACGGCTCGGCTCCGCTCCCTCTGGCGTTCACGTCCGCGGCCCTGCTGGCTCTCACCATCGTCCACGTTCTTGCCACGGCCCGGCGCTGGCGGCGTGACCTCAGAACGGCCACCGGTCTGGTGAACGATGAGCGCCCGTTCGCCATCGCCGTACCGGGCAGGCAGGGCGGTGTCACGGTCTCGACCGGCCTGCTCGGCCTGCTGTCCAGCCGGGAGCTCGAGGTGGTCTTCCGTCACGAGGAGACCCACCTCAGGCACCGGCACCACCTGTACCTCGCGGCGGCAACCGTCACCGCCAAGATCTTCCCGCCCCTTGCCCTCGCCGCCGGCGCACTTCGCTACACGCTGGAGCGGTGGGCTGACGAGGACGCCGCCGCGGCCGTGGGCGATCGGAAGCTGACCGCGCGCACGATCGCCAAGGTCGCCCTCGCGTATTCGAACGCCACGCCGCAGGCCGGGTTCGCCTCCAGCCACACCAGCCGGCGCGTGGCCGCGCTGCTGAGCGAGACACCGCCCGACAGCCGAGTGGCGGGCCCGCTGCTCCTCGGCGGAAGCTGGATGATGATGGGCGGCACCGTCACCTCCGCCCTGCAACTGCACCATCTCGGGCTCTTGCTCCTGCTCGCCTAGACAGCCGCGCGATCGAGGGATATATCGTCGAAGAGCACGAATCCCGCCGGCGCCTGGCGCAGCTGAAGGCAGTCCAGCAGCGCCAGGAGAAGCGCCGTCGCCGGATGGTCATCAGCATCGGTGGGCCGTACCCGCCGACCCGATGCCGGGCATCAGGGCCGATGGGCACCGCCGACCACTATCACGCTCAACTGGACGTGTTCGTGGACGGCAAGCCGACCCCGGTCCCGGCGGACATCGGTGTCAGCGCTGCACACCCATGACACTCGCGGCGTGGTCCACGTCGAGGCGCAGAGGTCTACGGCGCGCCCGACCCGCCCTTCACCCCGCCCACGAAGTACGAGTTCGGGCAGGGAGAGTGACTCGGCCACCGGACCCGTGACGGGCAGCACGGTGTCCGTCCACCAGAGGGACCGCCCCGAAGACCAGCCGGCGCGTGCCGGCATGGAGACCTACGACGAGCCGCCCGCCCGGGCGTAGCACACGAGCCAGTTCCTGCGGGGAAACGTCACTGCCGGGAGCAGCGATGACGCACGCGGCGTCAAAGGAGTGGTCGACGTACGGAAGGCGCCGCGTGTCGCCTCTGAACGTGGCCACGTTGGTCAGGCCCTGACGGCGGGCGCGCGCCATGGTGCGGTCCAGCTTCTCCTGCCGGACGTCGAAGAGGTCGAGCCTGCCGTTGGAGCCGAGTCTCCTGGCCACGTCAAGGGCGTATGATCCGGCGCCCAGGCCAACCGCCAGGATTCGCTCCCCTGGTCGAGGGTTGAGCACATCACACACCCGGTGACACGAGGCGAACGAGCGTGGAACGAGCAGTCGGACGAAGACACGCCGGCCGCATCGGCACGACGTGGAGCGGCGCCGGCGCAACCATGCCGCGCCTATCACCGCCAACCCCGCGATGGCGAGCATCCCGGCAGGTTTCATGACGAGCTTTCCGTTCACCCGAACAGGCTACGACGGTCAATAGTATATTTTGGCCGGGTCGAAGAAGAGAACCCCTCCCGGGCGAGGCACATCACCAGTCGCCAGGATTCGAGTTCCCCATGCCGTAGAGGCTTACATTGGTCGGCGAGCGGCGCTTCCCCAAGGCAGCCCATACCGGATCAGCTACTATGAGCAATAGCATCAAGCCTGGGAGAGGCACGGCATGCGGAGTCTCGGCGATCTCGAAGCCACGATCATGGACCGCTTGTGGTCATGGCAGCGGCCCGCCTCCGTTCGCGAGGTTCTGGAGGACCTGCAACGCGACCGGTCGATCGCGTACACCACGGTGATGACGGTCATGGACAAGCTCCACAAGAAAGGCCTGCTGCGCCGCCATCCATCGGGCAAGGCCTACGTCTACGAAACCACCGCCACCCATGAGGCCTACAGCGCCGGCCTCATGCAGGAGGCGCTGGCCACAGGCGGAAACCAGGCCCTCACCCTGATCCACTTCCTTGAACGCCTCACACCCCAGGAGCTCTCCGCGCTGGAGGAGGCACGCCACCGGGTCGCCCGGAAAGTCTCTTCCGAGTGACCGCCGCGATCATCCTGGCCACCTATGCCATCGGTGCCGGGTGCGTGCTCCATCTCCTGATCGAACGGGCTCACTGGCTGAGCCGGGCCCCACGCGTCACTATCGCGATCTGGCTGGCCGCAGCCGCTTCGGTAGTGATGTCGGCCGCGCTCGCGGGCGTGGAACTCGCCTTTCCCACCCACGCCTTCCGCGACGAGCTCGCCGCCTTCGTGACCGCCTGCGGCGACGCGCTCTCCGGCCACCCCTCCTCGGCCCCGCCTCGCCCGTTCGCGATTCTTGCCGGGCCGACGATCACAGGACTGGCAGTGGCGCGTTCGGCTCACTGCGCCCTGTCGGTGTTCTTCGGTGGCCGGCGAGGCAGACGCGCTCACTGCAGCGCACTCCTGCTCGTCGGGCGCCACCATCGCGCTCTGGACGCATTGGTCGTGGAGTACGACGAGCCGGCCGCCTACTGCGTCCCAGGACGCAAGGGGTTGATTGTGATCACGCGGGGTGCGCTCAACAGCCTCCACCCCAGCCAGGTGCACGCGGTGATCGCCCACGAGCGTGCCCATCTCAACGGTCGCCATCACCTGCTGCTGAACGCGGCTCAGGCGGTCGCGCGCATCGTTCCCCGGCTGCCGCTCTTCGCCCGGCTCGGCCGGGAGATCCCACGTCTCGTGGAGATCCTGGCCGACGACACGGCGGCACGCGAGCACGGACGGGACACGATCGCCACCGCACTCATGGCCGTCGCCAGAGCGTCGACTCCAGCCAACGCCCTGGGGGTCGGCGGCGACACCGCGGTGGCCCGCATCGTACGCCTCCTCTCCCCGGCACCAGCGCCCCTGGGCAAGAGACAGCGACTGCTTGCCGCCCTCGGAGTGAGCGGGCTGCTGGCAGGCCCGGCGTCCGTGCTCCTGGCGCCCCCGCTGATCGCTTTCCTGGCCGGCTGTCCGACGCTTCAATAACGTCCTACTATGGAGGATAGGAGGTAGTGATGCGTACGTGGACAACTCGGCAATGGATTGTCGGACTCGGGGGTGCAATCGTCACGGCACTGTTTGTCGGGGTTCCTGCCAGCATCATTTCCACGCCCTTTTTCACCCGGATGACGCCGGTGCCGTGGTGGAACTACCCGGTGTGGATCCTGACCGCCGCGCTCACCGGCTTGATCGTCGCCACCTACGTGACTCCCGTCCAGCCGCCACCCGACCAGCAGAAGAAGACCCTGGTCGGGGGAGCGCTGTCCGCGTTCGCCGTTGGCTGCCCGATCTGCAACAAGCTCGTGGTGATGGCCTTGGGGGCCGGCGGCGCGCTCACCTATTTCGCACCATTGCAGCCCGTGCTGGCCGTCGGATCGCTCCTACTTCTGGCCGAGGCTCTCCGTCGCAGATTGCGCGCCCTGCGTTCCTGCGCCGTCCCGACCGGACGCGGCACCTGAACCACCTTCGGCAAACGAGGCAATCACTCATTCAAAGCATGTCAGTACATACAGTCATGAGCTATTGCCGATTGTGATCGAAGGACGCCGTCTTTCCCCTGCCTCGGGCTTGCCACTCGCGCATCGGCGCGTAGCCTCCCCACCGCAATCGTGAACTCGGGGCAGAGGAAAGGGTTGGCGAGTTCGTACGAGGACTGCAGCAACGTGCGCCAGACACTCGTCTCCGGCTCCCCAAGATCGTCGGGATGGACAACAGTGATCTCCATGAGCTTCCTCGGACGACTCGGCAACCATCTACGATTAAAGATAGTAGATAATGCTTCTGACAGTGGCCAAGGAAGTCATCGAGTGCTCCCTTTCCGAGCTGTAGGGACTCCTGTGGAATCGCGTCTCCGCCGGAGCCGAGTCACCACCCGCGGAGCAGAAGATCCGGTGGTCCTCCGGTCCCGATGAACCCGAAAGCATCGACCCGCGTACCTCCTGATACCTGTTCAGCATGGCGTCAAGTCGGAGAGGTCGGGAGGTGACATGCGCGGGAGCAACCGGCAACGGATGGTCTGGCTGCTCCTCGTCGCCCTCGCACTCGGGGCAGGAGCCGTGCACACTTTGCGCTGTCATGGCCCGTCCGGTGACCCGGCCCAGCACTTCGCACCCATTTCCCAGTATGGGACGACGCCTATCGCCGCCGACGACGCCGTGTCCTGTGTGATGGCGGTCAATCCGTCTCTTTCGTGTCCCGCCGTACTGACCTCGCTGCTCATTTTGCTGTCGGCCCTGGGCCTGTGGGCCGGGCGGCGGAGTGACGTCGGCGAGAGGCGGGGCGCGCTGCTGCCTTGGCACGGGAGAGGGCCGCCGTCGAGGGCGGCTCCCGATCTGGCCGTTCTTTCGGTTCTGCGGATCTAGGCCGGCCGGTCACATCCGGCTCGCCTTTTCCGATCTCAGATTCCGAAGGAGAGATTCACCATGGCCATTGTTCAGCGCCTCACCATGACCACGATCGCCGGAATAGGCGCCATCACCCTGCTCACCGGCTGCGGCGGCGCGTCCGGCACGACGACCGCGGGCGCGGGGGCCGCGGCGCCGGCCAGCAGCGACATGAAGGGCATGGACATGCCATCAAAGCCGGCCGACTCGGACTACGGCACCACGGACGAGTCGACGCCTGCGCCCACCGACGATGACATGGACGGCATGGATATGTCGTCCTCGAAACCCGCCGCAGGCTTCAACGACGGCGACGTGATGTTCGTCCAGATGATGCTCCCGCATCACCAGGAGGCCCTGCAGATGGCCAAGTGGGCCCAGAGCAACGCCTCCAACACCGCGGTCAAGGAGCTCGCCATGAAGATCCAGATGCAGGGGCAGTCGCAGCTCGGCAAGCTCAACGGCTGGCTGACCGCCTGGGACAAACAACCGCTGGCGGACGACGACCCGATGATGACATCGATGCCCGGCATGATGTCAGCGGCCGAGATGGCCAAGATGAAGAACATGAAGGGCTCTGCGTTCGACCGCATGTTCGCCCGGATGATGATCACCCATCATCAGGGCGCCATCAAGGTGACCCAGGACGAGATCACCAAGGGCGGCAACTCCAAGGTCAAGTCCATGGCCAAGACCATTCAGACGAGCCTGCGGACGGAACTCTCCCAGATGAAGCAGTTGCTTCCGACGCTCTGAACCGCGCCGATCGATCCCCGTACGACACCGAGGCTGCCGTACGGGGATCGCTGCGGCTGCCGACGCGAACGAATCTAAAACCGTCGTCCACCTCGAGCAGCTGGTTCAACTACCGGTCATAGGAGTTTTGCGGCCTCGGCGGACCCGGAACAAGGTGATCGCGAGCGCGGCGAGAAGGAGCGCCGCGCCGATGCCCAGACCGACGGTGTACATCCGGTCCACCGGCACAGGGATATCCCTAGTGTTGTGTCCTTTTGCTAGAAGTCGGGCAAGCCGCGCGGGGGTCATGTCGCTCCGGCAAGAGCACCCTGTCCAGGATCGTCCTGGGCCTGCTCCGGCCGTCGAGCGGCCGCGTCGAGATCGCCGGCGAGGAGCTGACCACGCGGCGCGGCCGTGGACTTCGCCGCCTCCAGCAGCGGATCGGCTTCGTCCACCAGGATCCCTACGACGCGCTCCACCCCGGTATGCGCGTCGCGAGCCTGGTGGCCGAGCCCCTGGTG
>NZ_JBSFTC010000216.1:0-20153 GCF_053590415.1 Nonomuraea sp. NPDC003201 | reverse complement strand
GCCTACCCGCCCCCCCCGCGACCCGCCCTGTAGACCACGCGGCCGCGCCTCCCGCCCGGGAGGCGCGGCCGGTTCGTTTCGTGGCTTTCAGCTGGGTAGATGGCCGAACAAGCCAACCGCGAACATTGGGCAAAGGGGGAAACATGCCTCGCGGATCAAGCCGGAAACGGGAACGACAGTACGAGCACATCAAGAACAGCGCCAAGAAGCGGGGCGAAAGCACCAAGCGGGCCAAGGAGATCGCCGCCCGGACCGTGAACAAGGAACGCGCCAGGGCCGGTGAGTCTCGGACCGCCAGCCGTACCTCGACTCAGGACATCTCCTCGAGCCGGCGCGGAGGGCTGCGCTCGCACTCCGGAGCGGGCGGCCGTACGCGGGATCAGCTCTACGAGGAGGCCAGGCGCCGCAACATCAAGGGCCGCTCCAAGATGAGCAAGGCACAGCTGGAGAGAGCTCTCGGTTGACCGGACGCCCTGCCGGGGAGTTGCGGGCCCCCGCAGCGTTCCGGCAGGGCGTCAACCGTGCCGCTCCAGGCGCCGAAGCCGGCCGGCACCCGTCCCTCCCCCTGATCGTGATCGCACGAGCCCTCATGCGTCTGCGTATGGCCACGTTCACGTAGAGCAATCGCTGCCCGCCGGACGAAGGTATGTCCATTTTTGGGGCTTATGTGTTTCCGTATCCCCTTCGCGGGCAGGGTGGGACCGATCGGGCAGCCGAGTGAGGAGGGCTGGTCATGAAGCACAGGTGCCGAGTGGCGCTGGCTCTGGCCGCGGGTTACTACCTTGGCCGGCGCCGCAAACTGCGCTGGGCGGCCGCCTTGGCGGCGGCCGGGGTGGCCGGCGCGTTGCGGCAGAGCAATGGCGGGGGCGGTCTCCTGGGGCAGGGGCTGAAGATTCTCGGCTCGTCTCCGGAGATCGAACAACTCACCGGCAGGCTGCGCGGAGAACTGCTTGAGGTCGGCAAGGCGGCCGCCGTCGCCGCGACGAGCAGGCAGATCGACTCCCTGACCGAGAAGCTGCACGGGCGAGCCGAGTCGATCCGGCAGGCGGGACGCCCGCGTGCCGCGGAGGAAGAGCCGGAAGACGAGGAAGAGTACGGCGAGGATTCGTACGACGAGGAGCCTCCGGAGGAGGAGAAGCCCCGCGTGCGGCGGCCGAGAGCCGGGCGGGTCCCGTCCGTCCCGCCTGTGAGCAGAGGGCGGAGGTGAGATCCATGGCACAGGAGAGCAAGGCCGGGCCGGTCCAGAAGGTCGCCCAGGAGGTGCTGCCGAAGGATCTTCTCATGGAGGGCGCGCAGAAGCTGGTCCAGGCTCTGGTGGAGCGGGCGCTGTCGTCTCTCACCGATCGGCTCGAAGGCATGACGGGCAGGCTCAGCGAATACGCGGAGGGCGGCGGAACCGGGCTGTTGAGAGCCGTCACCGGATCCGAGGGCGGTCCCGGGAAAATCATCGGGAAATCGCTGCTGGCCGGGGCGGGAGAAGCCGTCAAGGAGACGGTTCGAGGACTGGGGAAGAAGGGGAAAAAGGCCGGGAAGGTGCGGATCACCAATATCGTCGAATCGATTGATGTGGGTGCTCCGATCCGGGTCGTCTATAACATGTGGACCCAGTTCGAGGATTTCCCGGGCTACATGAAAAAGGTGGAGAACGTCGACCAGGAGTCCGATCAGAAGGTCAACTGGAAGGCGCAGATCTTCTGGTCCCATCGGACCTGGGAGTCGCACATCGTCGAGCAGGTGCCCGACGAGCGGATCATCTGGCGGTCGAAGGGGGCCAAGGGCTTCGTCGACGGTGCGGTGACCTTCCACGCCGTCACTCCCGACCTCACCCGCGTCCTGCTCGTCCTCGAGTATCACCCGCAGGGCATGTTCGAGCGCGTCGGCAACATCTGGCGGGCGCAGGGCAGGCGGGCGCGTCTGGAGTTCAAGCACTTCCGGCGGCACGTGATGACGCAGACGATGCTGCATCCGGAAGAGGTGGAGGAAGACGGCTGGCGTGGTGTGATCCACGACGGCAAGGTGGTCAAGTCGCACCAGGACGCCGTCGAGGAGGAGCAGGGCGAAGAAGAAGAGGAGCGGCCGGAAGAGGAATTCGAGAAGGCCGAGAAGCCCGAAGAAGAAGAGCGGGAAGAGGAGCCGGAAGGCGAATACGAGGAGGAAGAGGAGCCCGAAGCAGAATACGAGGAGGAGCCTGAGGCCGAGTACGAAGAGGAGCCGGAAGAAGAGGAAGAGGAAAAGGAAGAGAGAACGCGTCGCCGCGCCGAGACCGGCGGGGGCCAGGGCGCCCGGCGTCCGGTGCGACGGCGTCCCGCGGAAGAGGAGGAAGAGCCCCGGCGGCCGGTTCGCCGCAGGGTGGCCACCCGACGCGGGTGACGCTCGAGGAGCGAGGAAATGACTGTACAACCTGCGGCGGGCGGAATGGCGGACCGTCCGACCCCGACGGGTCTGGCGGACGTGATCGACACGATCCTCGACAAGGGACTTGTGATCGACGCCTATGTCCGGGTCTCACTGGTCGGCATCGAAGTTCTGACCATCGACGCGCGTATCGTGATCGCCAGCGTGGACACGTACCTGCGCTTCGCCGAGGCCGTGAACCGGCTGGATCTCGAGGAACAGGGCCAGGGCCTGCCGGAGATCATGCAGGAGATGAAGGGCGGCCAGATCGGCGACAGGACCAAGGACATCACGCAAGGGGTGCTGGAGGCCGCAGGGGACAAGCTGCACGAGCTGGTCGGCGACCCCACCGAGGACTCCGAACGCCGGCCCGCCCGGCCTCGCCGGAGGGAGGAAGGCTGACCATGGCCGAGTCTGTCGACACCGCCCCTGCTTCGTCCGAGGAGGAGCGCACACCCCTGGATCAGGGCCTCAACACCTACGTCTACGGAATCGTGCCGGAGGACGTCCAGGTCTCCGACGACGCGCGCGGCGTGGGCACCCCGCCGGCGCCCGTGCGCCTGGTGAGGCACGGCAAGATCGGCGCCCTGGTGAGCGAGGTGGCGGTCGCCGGCCCGCTGGGCACGCCTGACGACCTCGTGGCGCACCAGCAGCTGCTGGACGCCACCGCGGCCGAGGTCCCCGTGCTTCCCCTCCGGTTCGGCGCGGTGCTGACGAACCGGGAAGCGGTGGTGGACGAGCTGCTGGCCCCGCATCACGACGAGTTCGTCGCCGCCCTCGACGAGCTGGAGGGACGGGCGGAGTTCGTCGTCAAGGGACGCTACGACGAGCGGGCGGTGCTCATGGAGGTGCTGAACGAGAACGTCGAGGCGGCCCAGCTGCGCGACGAGATCCGGGGCAAGCCCGAGGCCGCGACCAGGGAGGCGCGCATCCGGCTGGGCGAGGTCGTCAACCAGGCGGTCAGCGCCAAACGGGAGGCCGACACCGAGGCCGTCCTCGACCGGCTCACCCCGCTCAGCGTCTTCACCGTCGTACGCGAGCCGTCCCACGAGCGGGACGCCGTCCACCTGGCGCTCCTGGTCGAGAGCGACCGCCGGGGTGCGCTGGAGGAGGCCGTGGGGGAGTACTCCCGGCTGTGGGCGGGACGGATCGAGCTGCAGCTGCACGGCCCGCTGGCGCCGTACGACTTCGTGGTGAGCGCCGGGGAGGGCGGCTGATGGGCCTGCTCAGCCTCGTCTTCGGCTGGCCGCTGGCGCCGCTGCGCGGCGTGATCCGGCTCGGTGAGCTGATCCAGGAACAGGTCGAGCACGAGCTGCGCGATCCGACGGTGGTCAGGCACCGGCTGGAGGAGATCGAGGAGTCCCGGGCCGCCGGCCTGATCTCC
Source organism: Nonomuraea sp. NPDC003201 (assembly GCF_053590415.1). Lineage (NCBI taxonomy): Bacteria > Bacillati > Actinomycetota > Actinomycetes > Streptosporangiales > Streptosporangiaceae > Nonomuraea > Nonomuraea sp. NPDC003201. The sequence continues at coordinate 16,375 of NZ_JBSFTC010000216.1, read as the reverse complement.
GAGGAGGAGGAGGCCCTGGAGACGCGGGAGGTCCTGCGGGGGATGATGGGCGGCCTCGGTCCGGTCGAGCCGGCGCGGCGGGACGAGGGGAGGTGATCCCGTGCCTGAGAGGCGAAGGGCTCGCGAGGAGGGGGTTGCGCCTCCGGCGCGTTCGAGAGACCCCGCCGGCGACACCGCCGAGCGGCCGAAGCGCCGCCCTCGTGGCCTGTCAGCCGCGGCCGCGGGCGGGTTCGGACTGCAGCACATTGCGGACCTGACCGGCAGGGAGACGGAGGGCGTGACCCGGGTGAAGCCCGAGGACGACGGGTGGCTGGTCAACGTCGAGGTCGTCGAGGACCGCCGCGTCCCTTCCTCCGGCGACATCCTCGCACTCTACGAGGCCGAACTGGACATGGAGGGCGATCTGCTCTCCTACCGGAGGCTGCGGCGTTACCGGCGTGGCAGCGGCGACTACGTGGAGGAGTCGCGATGACCGAGCAGTACCGGCCGGGGGTCGTGGGACGCCAGTCCTACCCGTCCTCGGTGTCCTCGGGTCGCGAACCGGCCAACCTGGGCGACATCCTCGAACGGGTCCTCGACCGGGGCGTGGTGATCGCCGGGGACATCCGCGTGAACCTGCTGGACATCGAGCTGCTCACGATCAAGCTGCGGCTGATCATCGCCTCGGTCGACACCGCCAGGGAGATGGGCATCGACTGGTGGGAGCACGATCCCTGGCTCACCGGCAAGGACAAGGCCCTCGTCGAGGAGAACCGCCGGCTGCGCGACCGGATCGCGGCCCTGGAGGAGGGCCGGCCGCGGCGCCCCGCCATCGAGCCGATCGAGGGCGAGGTCGAGGAGGTCGAGGAGGTCGAGGAACGGCCGGTCAGAAGGGGACGGCGCGGTGGATGACGCGGGCACGTACCTCTACGCCGTGGCGAGCGACGTGGCCGTCCCCTGCCCGGAGGGCCTGAAGGGGGTGGCCGGCCGGGACGTGCGGGCCATCGCCGAGTCCGGCCTGGTCGCGTACGTGAGCACCGTCCCGCTGGACCAGTTCGGCGAGGAGCCGCTGCGGCGATCCATGGAGGACCTCGACTGGCTGGGCGCGACCGCCCACGCCCACCACCGCGTGGTGGAGGCGGTGGCGCGGCTGGGGCCGGTCGCGCCGGTGCGCCTCGTCACGGTCTACAGCGGCGAGGAGCAGGTCCGCCGCCTGCTGGAGGAACGGCACGACGACTTCGCCGACACGCTCACCCGCGTCGCGGGCCGGCAGGAGTGGGGGGTGAAGGCGTACGTGGTGAAGACCGAGACCGCCCCGGCGGCGCCCGAGACGAGCGACCAGGAGCCCGCCAACCCCGGCACCGCCTACCTCAAGCGGCGCCAGGCGAGCCTGCGCACCCGCGAGGAGTCGTGGCGGGACGCGGGGGCGCGGGCCGAGCGCATCCACGACGTCCTCAGGTGCGTCGCGGTCGCGAGCCGGCGGCATCGGGCGCAGGACCCGCAGCTTTCCGGCAGGGACGAGTGGATGGTCCTCAACGGCGCCTACCTGGTCGACGAGGAGCGCGCGGAGGAGTTCGCGCGGACTCTGGACGAGCTGCGCGGGCAGGGGATCGAGCTGGAGCTCACCGGCCCCTGGGCGCCCTACTCGTTCACGGTTCTGGAGGAGGGAGGCCCGCGATGACCCACGACACGCCGCCGCGCGGCGCCGTCCTGGCCGCGGAGGAGCGCCTGCCGGCGGAGCGGGTGGCGCTGGTCGACCTGCTGGACCGGCTCCTGGCCGGCGGCGTGGTGGTGAGCGGGGATCTCGTCCTGTCCATCGCGGACATCGACCTGGTACGCATCTCCGTCCGCGCGCTGATCATGTCGGTGCGCGAATCCGACACTTTCGGGGGAGTCGATGGCGAGCTCTGGAGATGAGCCGGCCACCCGGGTGCGGGAGGCGCGATCCAGCCGCCTGCGCATCGAAGCCGACCGCGAAGCGGTCGAACGTGACCTGTCACGCCTCGTCCTCACCCTGGTCGAGCTCGTGCGCCAGCTGGTGGAGCGGCAGTGCGTGCGGCGGATGGAGCAGGGCGACCTGTCGGACGAGCAGGTCGAGGTGCTGGGCGTGACGTTGATGCGGCTCGAGGAGGCCATGACGGAGCTGTGCGAGCGCTTCGACCTGTCGCCGTCGGACCTGAACCTCGACCTCGGGCCGCTCGGCACACTCCTCCCCGAGGACCGCTGACCCGGCTCAGGGGCCGCTCTCCCGCTGGCGAGATAGTGTCCCCAGGCCGACGGGCCTGGGGACGGATTCACTTCAGGAGCGGCCCCGGCCGGTGAGGGCGTCACGGATGCGATCCACCAGCCCCGTTCCCGCCGCCAGCAGCTTGTTGGCCGGCGGAGTGTCGGGCGCCGACGGGTGCGGCCGGGTGGGAGCCGTCTTCTTGGCCCGCTCCACCTTGGCCCCGAGTTCCCTCAGCTCCTCGGGCGCGCAGGCCTCGCGCAACCGGGGGAACAGATCGTTCTCCTCTTCGCGGACGTGGGCGCGGATCTGGCTCATCAGCAGATCCGTGGTGAGCCAGAACTCGGCGTCGCCCGGCTCCAGCCCCTCGAGCCGCTTCATGGTCTCCTCGGCGTCGGCGTGCTCGGAGATCTCCTGATCGGCCAGCTTGGCGCCGCCGGGGACGTGCTCGCGGACGGCCGGGTACAGGTATTGCTCCTCGGCGACCGAGTGCCGTACCAGTTCGATGACCACCTGCTCGGTCAGCGTCTTGGGCTCCTCGCCGATCGCGCCCCTCATGTGGTCGAGCTCGGAGAACATCCGCTCGACCTCACGGTGGTCGGTGACCAGGACCTCGATCACATCTTGCTGCGTGTTCATGCGAGCCTCCTCTCGCGGCCCACATTCCCGCTGACAGCGGCCGAAACCTGTGACGGCCCGGCTGTCACCAGGCGCGCGTCCGCCCGAACCACACGTTGCGGGCGCGGAAATAGGTGTCGCCGTCGGGACCGGGCCGCTGGTCGTTGACGCCGACGTATTCCAGGATGTCGGTCTCCGGCGGCCATTCCGGCCAGGTGCCGGTGGTCCAGAAAGCCGGCCAGATGCCCGGCCCGGTCTGCGTCCGGAACTCGCCCTCGATGTCGTACTCGGGGAACTGGTCGTTGACGATGATCTGCTGCTTGGCGTGGATGGCGCCGGAGCGGTACCACAGGGGGGCGTGCGGGGGTTGCGGGCTGGTCCCGGGCGAGGCGGACAGCCTGGTCGCCTTCAAGGTCAGCACGCCTTGGCTGAGGGAGACCTGGGCGGCCTCCATGCGCGCGGCGCCATTGTGGGTGTCGGGGTCGCTGTCCCAGGGATAAAGGTAATTCCACGCCGCGTTGAAGGCCGTTTGACTGTTGAAGGAGGTCTTCTCGACGAGATTCTCCCAGGTGGCCGCGCTACGGCCGGCGCTCGGGGCGGCTGCCTGGGCGTCGGCCGGGATGAGTGAAAGCCCCAGGCCCATGCCGCCGGCTGCCGCCGCCGAGGTTAAGAATGTACGCCGATTGATTTCCTGATCGGACATTTCTTCCTTACGCGAGGAGGAGAAGTGCGGGAATGCCGGATCGGGACTAAATCGGGTTAATGATCATGGTCGGGCGGACTCAGTATGCCCCATGGGCCGCCACGTCCGCGACCGCCCCGCGGGCCTGAGGCCTCGCCTCTGCCCCTACGTCCTCACCGGCGTTCGGGCGGGCCTGGCGTGCCGATGTTGATGGAGCCGGAGATGTCACCGGCCTGGATGACCGTGCCGGTGATGCGCGCGTCGCCGCCGATGGTGTTGCTCACGTCGTGCTTGTACTGAAGGAGCCGGGCCGTCTCGCCGGCCCAGTCAGCCAGCGATCGCTGGAACTCGCCGTCCGCGTGCGCGTGGTCCACCAGGACCCGCGTCGTCTCCTCCGGTGGCCTCGTGTCAGCCTGCTCCAAGGCGGCCGTGACGGCGGCATCCGTGCCGAACCGCCGCCGCACGAGCGCCGTCAGCGAGCCCCACGCGCTCTTGCCGGCCTCGCCCGCGGCGCCGCCGGCGATGGCGGAGACCACCGCCGTCAGGGTGGCGATGACACTCGGATCCATCGCTCCTCTTTCGCGTGTGAGAGGTGTCCTTCGAGCGTAGATCCACACCGGGGCCGAGCGCGCACGGCACGGGTACTCATGCCGATCGGTTATGGCTTCCCTGTGCGTATCCGAGAGTCCCGGCCGAAGGGGAACACTCCTGAATCGTGACCGGCGAAGAGCGTTCATGGGCGAGGCGGGCGTGGTGAGCACTGAAGGGGGCGGAATTGTCCGCAATGAGCTCTCCGGGCAGGTGACCGGCACGGTGGTGCAGGCCGCGGACGTCGGTGTCATCAACATCGCCGCGGCGCCCGCCATGCCCGCCGCTCCCGTCCGGGTACCCCGGCAGGTGCCCGCGGAGCCGCCCGGCTTCGTCAACAGGACGCTCGAGCTGGCGCTGCTCGACCGGCACCTCGCCGACGGCCCCGCCGTGGCGGTCGTCTGCGGTTTGAAGGGAGTCGGTACGAGCGCCGTGGGGCGGCGCTGGGCCCACCAGGCGCGGGAGCGCTTCGGCGACGGCCAGCTCTACGTGGACCTCGGGGCGTTGCGGCACGGCGGGGCGACCGGGGTGAGCGACGTCCTCGCCGCCTTCCTGCGGGCGCTCGGCGTCCACGAGAGCTGGATCCCGGGGGAGTTGCCGGAGCGGGCGGCGATGTTCCGCTCGATGACGGCGGGGTCGCGGCTGCTCGTGCTGGTGGACGGCGCGGAGCACGCCGCGGAGGTGACCCCGCTGTGCCCGGCCTCGCCCGGCAGCGCCGTGGTGGTGACCAGCCACCGCCGGCTGCGCGGGCTGCTCGCCGAGGGCGCGGTGCCCGTCACGGTCGGCCCGCTGGATACCGAGCAGGGGCTGCGGCTGCTGACCGGGATGCTCGGGGAGGAACGAGTCGACGGGCAGCGTACGCACGCCGCCGAGCTGGTGCGGCTGTGCGGCGGGCTGCCGATCGCCCTGCGGATGGCCGGCGCGCAGCTGCTGCGGCACCCGGCGTGGTCGGTCGAGCGGCTGATCCGGGACCTGGCCGAGGCCGGACGGCGTCTCGACCGGGCGGCCACGGAGGGCGGGGTGTTCGTGGACGCGTTCTTCGAGGCTGTCTATGAGGGCTTGCCGGAAGGCGCCGCCCGGCTCTACCGGCTGCTCGGCGTGCTGCCCGGCAGCGCGTTCAGCCCGGGGCTGGCCGCCGCCGTGCTGGACGACGAGCCGGATCAGGCGCTGGACCTGCTGCTCGACGCGCATCTGGTGGAGGAGTTCGCGGAGGACCGCTACCGGATGCATGACCTCGTCCGCCTGCACGCGGCCCGTCGTGCGCGCAGCGCGGAGCCGCCCGAGGCGCGGGAGTCGGCGCTGCGACGGGCGGCGGAATGGTATCTGACCGGGGCGGCCGCCGCCGACGCCGCGATGGGCAGGCGGTTGCGGCTGGCCGACCACAGCGAGCGCGCGGGGTGGTCGTTCGCCTCGCGCGGTGAAGCCCTCGACTGGCTCGACGCCGAACGCGCCGACCTGCTGGCGGTGCTGCGCGCCGCCGCCGCGCGCGAGTGGGACGAGATCGTCTGGCAGCTGGCCGAAGCGCTCTGGCCGCTCCACCACGATCGCGGCTATCACGCCGACTGCGCCGAGGCCAACGCTCTGGGGGTGGAAGCCGCGCTCCGCCTGGAGGCTCCCGCCGTGGAGGCCAGGATGCGCAACCAGTTGGCGCGTGCCCAGCTGATGCTCGGCGAGCTCGACCAGGCGCGCGATCAGCTCGTACGGGCCCGGCAAGCGGCCCGAGCGTCCGGCGACCCGAGGATGGAGGCGGTGATCCTGGAATCGCTGGGCCGGGCCGCCCTCGTCCAGGCGGAGCCCGACGCCGCCGCCGAGAGCTTCGCCGCGGCCTCGGCCATCCACGAGCGGGCGGGCAACGGCCGAGGGGTCGGCATGCAGCAGTACCACCTCGGCCTCGCCCACCTGGACGCCGGCCGGCACGGGGCAGCGGCGGCCGCCCTCGGCCGCGCACTGCCCCTCATGGTCGCCGCCGGAGACGCGCTCAGCCAGGGGCGGATCCACCTGGAGCTGGCCAGGGCCCAACGCGGGCTCGGACGCCGTGCCGAAGCGATCCGGTCGGCGCGGACCGCCGCGGAGATCACGCGCGAGTGCCGGGTGCCGGTGAAGGAGACCCAGGCGTGGGAGCTCCTGGCGGAGCTGGCCGAGGACGGCGGTGACCGCGAGGAGGCGGCGGACTGCCTGCGGCGGGCCCTGACGGTCTGCCTGGCCTCGGGCAACCTGCCCAGGGCCGAGACGCTGCGTGCCCGCCTGGCCGCCGTGGACCGACCCTGATCTCGGCGTCACAGTTGACGACTACCTGCCGGTCGCCCACTCCGACCCTGATCTCAGGAGTCACAGTTGACGACCACCTGCCGGTCGCCCACCCGGACGGTGATCCCGGAGTGGAGATCCTCCCGGCTCCGGCCCCGCACGAGCCAGCCGTACACCGCGGACGGCAGGCATCGGGGGTCAGGATCGCCGCCGCGGGCCGGCGTGATGCCGACCCGCAGCCGCTCTCCGTCCCTCAGCGTCAGGTCGACCGACCGGTCGCCGACGATCTCGGCGGTCATGAAGCAGCCGGGGTACCGTCGCAGCGTCTCCTGGGCCCAGCCCGGCCGCGTTTCCCGGCCGACCACGATCGCGGCGTTCTCCAGCAGCCGCGGGTTCACCTCCTCGGCGTCCACGACCAGATGCGGGTCACGCACCTGGCCGCCGGGCCGGCGCTCCAGGACGGCGGGATATCGGCGGACGGTCACGCAGCCGCCGCCGACCACCGCCTCCACCTCGAAGGAGAGCACCTCGCCGCGCTCGGGCAGCGGCTCGGCGAGTGGCCGGGCGGTCGCGGGCGCGGCGGGCTCGGGCAGCTCCATCAGCCGGTACGCCAGGCGCCGCAGCAGGCCACCCGCCTGACCGGGCATGCCGAGGGTACGCCCGGCGACGTCGTCGTGCGGACCGTGGGCCGCCATGGCCTGCTCGATCTGCGACAGGACGGCGCCGGCCGGGTCCAGCCGGGGCAGAGTCCCGGACAGCAGGGCCGTAGGGGAGCCGGGGTCGAGCTCCTCGGCCTCGCGTCCGGAGGAGGCCAGGAGCACCGGGCGACCGAGGGCGGCGCCGTAGAAGGTGACGGAGCCGTGATCGCCCACGATGACGTCCGACGCCACGAGCGCGGCCTGCCAGCCCTGCTGCGGCGGGAGCACCAGCAGGCCGCCGTCACGGGCGTCGGCCAGCCACAGGCGTACCTGCAGGCCGCCGTGGCCGAACCAGGCGTTGGGGTGTGCCGCCAGCACGACCTGGTATTCGTCGACGGGCAACTCGGCCACCAGCCGGGCCACCACGTCGCCGTTCGCGCCGAGCAGGGAATGCGCGCCCCACGTCGAGCTGACCAGCACCAGCTTGCGGTCCGGGCCCACCCCCAGAGCCCGCCGGTAGCGGTCACGCCGGGCGAGGTTGGCCCGGATCCGGTCGAACACCAGGTCACCGACCACCACGGCCCGCGGGAGCGCCTCGGGACACTCCCGCTCCAGCCGTGACAGTTGCTCGTGATGCGACGGGGCGATGGTGGCCGGCACGACCCTGCCCTCGTGGACGAGCTGGTGCCGCGCCAGCCCTGAGACCCCGCTCTCGGGGCCATCGGCCGGGCTGAGGAGCCGGTTGTACCCGGCGCCGTGCGGTACCACCAGCAGCGGGGCCTTGAGCTGGTGCAACGCGCCGTTGGCGCTGGCCGGGGCGGCGAGGTGGAACGGCGTCTCCACGGCCTGCGACCAGGGCACGGTCCGCGCCTGGACACTGAGCAGGTAGTCACCGACGCCATCGTCGAAGGCCGAGCCGGCCACGACCGTGAACAGCACCTGCACGCGAGGGTCGGACCGGAACAACGGCAGGATCTCCAGCAGCCGCCCGGCCGAGGTCACCGTACGCGCCACCGCGAGGACGGTGCGGCTGGAGCCGACCGTGCGCCACCGGGCAGCCTCGTCCCCGACCGGCACGCGCAGCCAACGCTCGCCGCTCATGAGATCACACTGTATCCCCACCGGTCGGGATGAAAGTTTCAGCAGCGTTCGCCGCCTTTTTCAAGGTCGGCGCGGCTGCCCCGGCCCCGGCAGCGGGCGCGTTCTTGCGAAGCGGACTCGTCGGGAAGAACGTTTGGGAGCGCTCCCATCAATAAGTCACGGAGAACCCCCATGTCCATTCACCGGAACTCGTGGCGCAGAGCCTTGTCGGCCGCGGCCGCCGTGCTGCTCGCCGGATTCGGTCTCGCCGCCGCGCAGACCGCTGCCGAGGCCGCCGCGTCGTGTTCGGCCACCTACTCCAAGGTCTGGGACAACGGCAGCGCCTTCGGCGCCAACATCAACGTCACCAACACCGGTGACCCGTTGACCAAGTGGTCGTTGAGCTTCGACTTCCCCGACAACCAGGTGATCACCCAGATGTGGGAGGGCGTGCCGACCCCGGCCACGCCCACCCCGGCGGGTGCGGCCGTCACCGTCAACCCGACCACCTACAACGCCGCCAAGGCCACCGGGGCGACGTGGACCGTCGGCTTCAACGGCACGTACACCGGCGCCAACAACCCGCCGCCCAGCGTCTCGTGCGTCGGCAACGGCAACGGAGGCCCGCAGCAGCAGGCTCTGGTGGTCTCCTCGACCAGCGTGAGCGTGCCCGAGGGCGGGTCCGCGAGCTACACGGTCCGCCTGCAGTCCCAGCCGACCGGCAACGTGACGGTCACCAGCACCGCGGGCACCGGCGACAGCGACATCACCGTGAGCGCCGGCGCCTCCCTGACCTTCACCACGGCCAACTGGAGCACCCCGCAGACCGTGACGCTCCGCGCGGCACAGGACACCGACCGGCTCAACGGCACCCGGCCCATCAGCGTCGCCTCCTCCGGCCTGACCACGGTCACGGTCAACGCCACCGAGGCCGATGACGACGACGGCACCAACCTCCCGGCGCCGATCCTGCGCGTCTCCGGGAACAAGCTGGTCGCCAACAACGGCAACACCTACCGGCTGCTCGGCGTCAACCGGGCCAGCGGCGAGTTCGCCTGCGTGCAGGGCAAGGGCATGTGGGACAGCGGCCCGGTGGACAAGGCCTCGATCGACGCCATGAAGGCGTGGAACATCCACGCGGTCCGGATCCCGCTGAACGAGGAGTGCTGGATCGGCACCAACGGCTCGCCCAGCGGCGCCGCGTACCAGCAGAACGTCAAGGACTACGTGAACCTGCTGGTGAACAACGGCGTCACGCCGATCGTGGAGATGCACTGGAACTACGGCCAGTACACCGGTCAGGGCGCCGGCTGCTCCGACACCGCGGCGACCTGCCAGAAGCCGATGCCGGACGCGCAGTACGCGCCCACGTTCTGGACCGGCGTGGCCAACGCGTTCAAGGGCAACAACGCGGTCGTCTTCGACCTGTTCAACGAGCCCTACCCGGACGCCGCCGCGAACTGGAACGCGACCGCCGGCTGGACCTGCTGGCGCGACGGCGGCACCTGCACCGGCATCGGCTACCAGGTGGCCGGCATGCAGTCGCTGGTCAACGCCGTACGCGCCACCGGCGCCACCAACGTGATCATGCTCGGCGGCCTGGCCTGGTCCAACGACCTGAGCCAGTGGCTGACCTACAAGCCGACCGACCCGGCTGGCAACCTCATGGCCGCCTGGCACACGTACAACTTCAACACCTGCTCCAACGTCTCCTGCTGGAACAGTCAGGTCGGCGCCGTGGCCGCGCAGGTGCCCGTGCACGCCGGCGAGATCGGGCAGAACTCCTGCGCCCACGACTACATCGACCAGGTGATGGCGTGGGCCGACGCGCACGGCGTCGGATACACCGCCTGGACCTGGAACCCGTGGGGCTGCAGCCAGGGCAACGTCCTGATCACCGACTACAACGGCACCCCGACCAGCACGTACGGCGAGGGCTTCAAGGCACATCTGCTCACCCAGAACCCCTACTCGTAGAACCCCCGGCCCGGCCCGCCACCGGGCGGGCCGGGCCACCTCACCCGGGGAGTCACCGATGCTTCGCCGATCCCACCTGTACGCCCTGCTCACCGCGCTCCTGCTGGCGGTCACCCTCGGCGCCGCCCTGCCCGCCACGTCGGCGGCGGCGCCCGTGCGCATCATGCCGCTCGGCGACTCCATCACCGCCGGACCCGGCTGCTGGCGCGCCATGCTCTGGCACCGCCTGCAGACGACCGGGTACACCGGCATCGACTTCGTCGGCAGCGACCCCGACGGCGGCTGCAACTACGGCTACACCTACGACGGCGACCACGAGGGCCACGGCGGCTACTCCGCCACCGGCATCGCCGACCAGAACCAGTTGCCGCCGTGGCTGGCCGCGGCCAGGCCCGACATCGTCCTCATGCACCTGGGCACCAACGACATGTGGGGCGGCTTCATCCCGACCAGCACCGTTCTGGCCGCGTACACGAAGCTGGTCGGTCAGATGCGCGCGAGCAACCCCACCATGAAGATCATCGTGGCGCAGATCATCCCCATGAACCCGTCCGGCTGCGCCACCTGCGCGGCCGGCGTGACGGCGCTCGACAACGCGATCCCGGGCTGGGCCGCCGGCCTCACGACCGCGCAGTCGCCCATCGTGGTCGTGGACCAGTGGACCGGCTTCAACACGGCCACGGACACCGGCGACGGGGTGCACCCCAACGACGCCGGCTTCCAGAAGATGGCCGACCGCTGGTACCCGGCGCTCGCGCGGGTGCTCGACGGCGTGATTCCGCCGACCACGCCCACCCCGACCCCAACCCCAACACCGACGCCCGGTGACGGCCGGTGCACCGCCGCCTACCGGGTGATCTCCCAGTGGGGCGGCGCCTTCCAGGCCGAGGTCACCGTGAAGAACACCTCCACGCGCGCGGCCTCCGCCTGGACGACGACCCTCACGTTCGCCGACGGGCAGCAGGTCCGCGAATCGTGGAACACCGCAATCACGCAGAACGGCGCCACCGTCACGGCGCGGAACGCCGCCTACAACGGCAGCCTGCCGGTCGGCGCGTCCACCGCGTTCGGCTTCAACGCGACGTGGAACAACGCCACCAACACGCCGCCCCAGGTGAGCTGCGTGCTCAGCTGAGCCTCTCGGCCAGCGAACGCGGGCGCAGGTCGGTCCAGTTTCGCTCGATGTAGTCCAGGCAGGCGGCGCGGCTGCTCTCGGGGAGGACGACGGTCCAGCCGGCGGGGACCTCGGCGAAGGAGGGCCACAGGGAGTGCTGGTTCTCGGCGTTGACCAGGACCAGGAAGCGGCCGTCGGCGTCGTCGAACGGGTTGGTGGTCATGCTTGATCCCTTCTGGGTTCACCGGGCCACGGCCAGGCGGTAGTTCTCGTCGGTGGTGAGCAGGTTGCGATGGGTGTCCTCCGCCGTGATGACGCCGCCGTCCAGGACGAGGACCCGGTCGGCGGCGTCGAGGAGGGCCGGGCTGCTGGTGATCACGACGGTGGTGCGGCCCCGGCGCAGCTCCGCGACGTTGCGCGCGATGAGCTGCTCGGTGACCGCGTCGACGGCCGTGGTCGGGTCGTGCAGGACGAGGATGTCGGCGTCGGCGGCCAGGGCGCGGGCCAGCGACAGCCGTTGGCGCTGCCCGCCGGAGAGGTTGGCGCCGCGGTCGCGGACGCCGTAGTCGAGCCCGTCGGGGTGGAGGGCGACCACGTCGACCAGCATGGACGCCTCGACGGCTTCGGGGACCAGGCGGCCGGTGCCCGCCGGGTCGATGTTCGTGCGGAGGGTGCCCGCGAAGATCTCCCCGTCGTACGGGTTCACCAGCATGCGCTCGCGGACCGCCTCGATCGCCAGGTCCGCCGCCTCCCGCCCGCTGACCCGCACCACGCCCTCGTACGCGCCGGGCGGGACGTTCACGGCCAGGATCGACACGAGATCGGCCGCCGCGCGCGGCTGGTAGGCGGCGATCGCCACGAACTCCCCGGCCGGCACGTGGAACTTCAGCTCGCGCAGCGCCCCGTACCGGACGCCGTCGACCTCCAGGTCCCCGCCCGCGGACGGGCGCTCCGGCCCCGGGGTCATCACCGCGGGCGCGGCCAGCACCAGCGCCATCCGCTCGGCCGACGCGCGCGCGATCATCACGTACTTCGGCATCTCCGAGAACAGCTTGAGCGGTTCCATGATGAACTGCGCCAGCCCCACGGCCATGACGAGCTGGCCGATGGAGATCCGGCCCTCGAACGCCAGCCACCCCGCCGCCAGGGTCACCGCGGTGGCGAGGATCGCGTTGAGGATCTGCGCGGCGCCGGCGTACGCGCCGTTCACCTTGGCGACGGTGACCGCCTGGCTCCTCGCCTCCGTGCTGACCTTCCGGTAGGACAGGAACGCCGCGTGGGTGCCGCCGAAACCGTGCAGCGGCCGCAGGCCGGTGATCAGGTCGGCGACCTTCGCGCCCGCCCGCGCCACCCGGGCCTGCTGCTCGCGGGTGCCGGCGCCGATCCGCCTGGACAGCACGCTCAGGATCGACAGGATCGCGACGGTTCCCACGATCACGAGCAGGCCGAGCCACACGGTGGCCGTGCCCAGGGCGACCGCCGTGATCAGCACCGCGACCAGCGAGCTGACCAGCAGCGGCACCACCTCGATGATGTCGGCGGTCTGGTCGGCGTCCTCGGTGGCGATGGTCAGGACCTCGCCGGACTTGAGGTCGGCGTCCCTGGCCACGGGCTGGAGCCCGCAGGCCGCGACCCGTACCCGCCAGCGGTGCGCCTCGGTCGTGTTGGCCTTCTGCAGGATGCGCATCCCGAACCGCCACGACAGCGACACCGTCGTGATGATCACGGCCAGCGCGGCGATCGACACCGCGAGCGAGCCCAGGCCGCGCTCGCGCATCGTGTGCTCGACGATCAGGCCGAGCGCGATGGGGAAGGCGGTCTCGCCGGCCTGGTACATGCCCATGAGGACGGTGCCGCAGGCCATGGCGCCCGCGTTGCGTCGCAGTGCGGTCCGCAGGATGCCGGACCCCGTACGGTCAGGAGTTGTCATCGAGGTGCCGGGCAATCGCTTCGGGGGTCCGCAGGGCGAACAGGTCACGAATGGTGATCACGGGGCCGTACTCGCGGCGGAGCAGCCCGATCAGCCGCACCGCCAGCATGGAGTGCCCGCCGAGGGACATGAAGTCGCTCACCGCGCTCACCTCGTCGTCGTCCAGGTCCAGCGCCTCGGCGAAGAACTCGCACACCACCGTCTCGGTCCCGGTCGCCGGGCCGCGCTCGCCCGCCGTTGTCAGCGTGCCCAGCGGCCTGGCCTCCGGCAGCGCCTTGGCGTCGGCCTTCCCGTTCACGGTCAGCGGGATGGCGTCGACCTGGGCGTAGTGCGTGGGGCGCAGGAAGTCCGGCAGCCCGGCGCCCACCTCGGCGGCGACGGTCGCGAGGTCGGAGCCGCCCAGCACGAGGTAGGCGGCCAGCCGGTACGCGCCGTCCACCTGCGGGTCCGGCTGGGCGACCGCGGCGGCGAACCGCACCGCCGGGTGCGCCTCGAACGCGGCCTCGACCTCGCCCGGCTCCACCCGGTGCCCGCGGATCTTGACCTGCTGGTCGGTGCGGCCCAGGTACATGAGGTTCCCGTCGGGCCGCCGGACCACGAGGTCCCCGGTGCGGTACATGCGCTCGCCTGGCTCGCCGTACGGGCAGGCGACGAACCGGTGCGCGGTCTGGGCGGGCTGCCCGAGGTAGCCGCGCGCGATGCCGACGCCCGACACGTACAGCTCGCCGGGCACGCCGTTCGGCACGGGCCGCAGCCACGGGTTTAGCACGTACACGTCGGTGTTGTCGATCGCCACGCCGACCACCGGGTCCTGGCACTCGAAGGTGCCGACGCCGAGGGTGTTGATGGTGTACTCGGTGGGGCCGTACAGGTTGTAGCCGACCGTCCCCTCGGTCTCGGCGAGCCGGCGCCACAGCGCCGGGGTGACCGCCTCGCCGCCCAGCAGCACCAGCGCGGGCCGCCGTGCGGGGTCGTCCAGCAGCCCCTCGGCCACCAGTTGCTGCGCGTAGGTGGGGGTCACGTTGATGACGTCGATCCCGTGCTCGAGGCAGTACTCGACCAGGCGGGGCGCGTCGCGCCGCAGCTCCTCGTCGCAGATGTGCACCTCGTGGCCGTCGGCGAGCCACAGGAGCTCCTCCCACGACATGTCGAACGCGAACGACACGGTGTGCGCGATCCGGAAGACCCGGTGCCCGTGCCGCGCCAGCACCGGTTCGAAGATCCGGCGCTGGTGGTTGATGAGCATGTTGGTGAGCCCGGCGTACCCGGTCACCACACCCTTGGGCTTCCCGGTCGATCCGGAGGTGTAGATGGTGTACGCCGGGTGCCGCAGCCGGTCCGGGTCGTCCGGCGCGAACGTCGTGAACGGCTCGGCCTCGGGCAGAGGGCGGTCCAGCTCGATCAGGTCGCCGGTCAGCCGGGGGGCGACCGCGCTCACGGTGAGGATCACGTCCGGGCGGGCGTCCGCGACGATCGCGGCGATCCGCTCGTCCGGGTGGTCCAGCTCCAGCGGCACGTACGCGGCGCCGACGCGCAGCACGGCGAACAGCGCCACGATCGAGTCGAGAGAACGCGGGATCGCCAGGCCCACGGTCGTCTCGGGGCCGATGCCGCGCCGGGCGAGCACCCCCGCCACCGCGCGGCTGCGGTCCCTGAGCTGGGCGAACGTCATGGTCCGGCCGTGGGCGACGAGCGCGACCCGCTGCGGGCCGCCGTCCGCCGCCTGGTCGAACCGGTCGACCACGGTGTCCGTGCCGACGTCCGTGCGTACGGCCGGCTCGGGTTCCGGCCCCAGCCCCCGCAGCGCGCCCACCGGCCCGGTCGAGCGGGCCAGCTCCTCGAGCACGCGCACGTAGTCGTCCAGGAGGCGGCGGGCGCGCTCCCCGTCGTCGTCGCGGTGCTCCAGCTTGATCGTGAGCCGGTCGCCCGGCGTGACGACCCAGGTGAACGGGTAGTGGGTGGAGTCCTCGGCGCGCACCTCGGTGATGCCGTGCCGGGCGTTCATCGTGGCGAGCGCGTCCAGGTCCAGGAAGTTCTGCAGCACGAACAGGTTGTCGAACAGCGTGTCGTGCCCGCCGGCCCGCTGGATCTCGCCGAGCCCCAGGTGCTCGTGCTCCATCGCGGCGACCCTGGCCGCCTGCACGGCGGACAGATACTCCCGTACCGTGTCGTCCGGCCGGGCCCGCGTCCACATGGGCACGGTGTTGAGCAGCACGCCGACGATGTCGGACAGGCCCTCGCCCTCCCGGCCGGAGACGGTCACGCCGAACACGGCGTCGCTCCGGCCCGTGTGCGCGCCCAGCAGCAGGCCGAACGCGCCGGTCAGCACCGAGTTCAGCGTGACGCCGTGGGTCCTGGCCGCCTCCCGCAGCAGGTCCGACTGCCCGGGGGAGAGCGTGCGTACGAGGGCGCTCGGCAGCTCGTCCGGCAGCGACGGCGACGGCCCGGCGAGCAGCGTCGGGCCGGGGAGGCCGGTCAGGTGCCCGGCCCAGAAGCGTTCCGACGCGGCGAGGTCCCTGGCGGCGAGCGCCCGGGCGTGGCTCTCGAAGCTGGGCGTGGCCGGGACCGGGACGAGTGGCGCTCCCGCGAGGACGGCCTCATAGGCGTCGAACAGGTCACGGAGCACGATCTCGCGGGACCAGCCGTCCCACAGCAGCAGGTGGTAGCTCAGGAGCAGGCCGTCGCGGTCGCCGGGCAGGCGCACCACGGTCAGCCGGATCAGCGGCGGCTCACCCGGGTCGAAGCCCGTGTCGCGGTCCCGGGCGCGCAGGGCCTCGACCTCCGCGTCCGTCGACAGCGTGACCACGCGGACGTCGACCCGCCGACCGGCCGCGAGGACCTGGACCGGGTCGCCGCCGGCGTCGGTGGTGAAGCCGGCGCCCACGACCGGGTGCCGCGCGATCACGTACGCCATCGCCTCGGCCAGGGCGCCGGTGTCCAGCCGCCGGTCGAAGGTGAAGTAGTTCTGGGCGACGTAGTGCCCGGCCGGGCCCGCCAGCTGGGCCTGGAAGAACAGGCCCTTCTGGAGCGGGGTGACCGGCGCCGTCCACTCGGCGGTCGCGGCGGCGTCCGCGATCCGCTCCACGGCGCGCCGCCAGTGCTCGGTGAGCTCGTCGGGGACGCCTTCGGCGAGGGTGAAGACCGCGCGCAGGCTTCCGGTGGCCGCGTCGATCCACGCGTTGACCTCGACGGCGTACGGGCTGCCCGGGTCGCCGCCGGTGATGTCGAGCGCCTGGGACTCGCTGCCCCGGCCGAGGTAGTTGAACAGCACCTGCGGGCGCGCGTTCAGCAGCGGCGC
>NZ_JBSFTC010000215.1:0-20186 GCF_053590415.1 Nonomuraea sp. NPDC003201 | reverse complement strand
CGCGTGCCGCCCCTGCCTGACCAGGCGCGCCCCGTCGGCGGCCCACGCGGCGAAGCGGCCCACGTCCGTCTGCCCGGGCGTGACGTCCAGCACGTAGCCGGGCTCGCGGGTGAGCAGCACCCGGGGCGGCGTGCGCGGCTTGCGGTCCGGCTCCAGCACCCGCCGCAGATGCGAGACGTACGCCTGCAGCGTCGCCGTGGCCTTGGCCGGCGCCTCCCCCGCCCACAGCTCCTCGATCAACCGGTCGAGCGGCACGACGCGGCCGGGCTCGAGCGCCAGCCTGGCCAGGACCGCCCGCTGCTTGCGGGTGCCGAGGTCGAGCCGGTTGCCGTCGCCGTCGTCCACCTCAAGCGGACCGAACAGTCTGAACTCCACGAACCCCAAGTCAACCTCAATTCCCTCTCAAGTGCCGAAACGCATGCTTGATCCCATGAACGAGCTGAAGAGTCTGACGACCGGCCGCGTGCTCCTCCCCGGCGACGAGGGTTTCGACGAGGCGCGCAGGCCGTGGAACCTGGCCGTCGACCAGCGGGTGCGCGCGGTCGTCGAAGCGGCCGACGCCGACGACGTGGCGGCCGCGGTCGGCTACGCCCGCCTGCACGGGCTGGCGGTGACCGCGCAGCCGAGCGGCCACGGCGCCTCCGGCGACACCGAGGGCACGATCCTGCTGCGGACCGGCGGCCTGGGCGGAGTGGAGATCGACAACGGGGTGGCGCGCGTCGGCGCGGGTGTGAAGTGGGGCGAGGTGCTGGCGGCGGCGAGCCCGCTCGGGCTGACCGGCCTCGCGGGCAGTTCCCCCGTGGTCAGCGTGACCGGGTACACGCTGGGTGGCGGGCTGAGCTGGTTCAGCAGGAAGTACGGCTTCGCCGCCGACAGCGTGCGGGCCTTCGACGCGGTGGACGCCGAGGGCCGGCGGATCCGGGTGACGGCCGAGCGGGACCCCGGGCTGTTCTGGGCGCTGCGGGGCGGCGGCGGTGACTTCGCGGTGGTGACGGCGATGGAGTTCGACCTGCGGCCCGCCCCCTTCCTGTACGGCGGGCGGATCACGTGGCCGATCGAGCGGGCGCCCGAGGTGCTGGCCGCCTTCCGCGAGGTCACCGCGAGCGCGCCGGACGAGCTGACGGTCTGGTTCGACCTGCTGCAGATCCCCGGCGGGCCGGGGTTCGTCATGATCGACAGCACGTACCTGGGCCGGGACCCGGGCACGCTGCTGCGGCCCTTCGAGCTGATCGGCGGCGCGCTCAGCGACAACCGGCGGCTGCTGCCGGTCGCCGAGCTGGGCTCCATCTGCGACGAGCCCACCGATCCCCAGCCCGGAACCAGCCGGTGCGAGCTGCTGACCGGGCTCGACGGCCAGGTGGCCGGCGTGCTGCTGGGCGAGCCGATCGACCCGTTGATCAGCGTGCAGATCCGGCACCTGGGCGGCGCGCTGTCCAGGCCCGCCGACGGGGGCGGCGCCGCGGGGCACCTGGACGAGCCGTACCTGATCTACGCGATCGGCGCGCCCACCGAGGCCACGGCCGAGCGCCTGGAGCGGCTGGGCAAGGCGCTGGTGCCGTTCAGCAGCGGGCGCAGGCCGTACACGATGCTGCACGGCGGCGAGCAGGCCGCGGCGGCGTTCCCGAGCGAGTCGCTGGCCCGGCTCCGCGACCTCAAGCGCTCCCGCGACCCGCACGGCGTCATCCGAGCCAACTTCCCCGTGCTGGGGTAGAGCCGGGCGGCGCCGCTCAGGGCCGGATCTGGTGCGTGATGGACGGGTCGGTGATCGCGGTGTCGGCGGCCAGGAGGAACGCCTTCGACAGGACGATCGACAACATGCCGCCGTCCTCCTCGAAGGGCAGGAAGACCGGGTCGCCGGAACCGCGGCGGGGGACGATGCACAGGTAGGCGTCGTTGGGTTCCATGAGGATGTTGCCCGAGCCGAGGTGGATCCTGTAGGTGCGCAGGTCACCGCGGACGCGCAGGAACCGGTCGGCGATGGTGCAGCGGTCGGCGATGGCCAGGCGCGGCAACAGCCGGGCCAGCGCGTCACGGCGGATGCGGGCGGTCTCGGTCAGGTCGCCGAAGCCGTAGGACCGCCAGTACTCGCCGTCCCCCTCGGGGTCCAGGCCGGTGGAGGTGACGCCGACGGCCAGGTCAGCGTCACGCAGCACCTCCGACAACGTCAACGGGGCCACCTCGGCCAGCGGGACCCGGCGCCCGCCGGCGTCGGTGAAGTGGAGATCGCCGCTGACGCAGACGGACACCGTGCCCAGGTCATCCCGCTCGAACGAGCCCTCATCCAGATGAAAGCCCCAGTGGGCGACCAGGCCGCCGGGGAGCTCCTTGGCGGCTTCGGCCTGGTCGGAGCCGTACTCCCAGCCCCAGTGGCCCAGTGACATCCCGGTCCAGCCGCGTCCGGTCAGCAACGCCTTCGCCTGACCGTAACGCAGCAGATGACCGGTGAAGCGGCGCGAGTGGTCGAGAGTCTCCTCCTCGGCGGGGGTGAGCAGGTAGACCTCGCGGAATGCCTGCTTGAACGGCTGGCGCAGGCCGTACTCCATGAGGTGGTCGCGCCAGGCGCGCACTTCTTCCATGCTGTGGGAGATGGGGTGCCAGAGGAGCACCGGGGTGTCAGCGTCGGGCTGGATGCGGCGCCCTGCCGGGTCGGTCAGCTCCCAGGTGCCGTCCACGAGCACCGGGCGCCCGGCCGGTCCCTGGAGGATCTCCCAGATCAGGGTCCTGCCCATGGAACCGGTGACCGGGTGGTCGAGGTAGTACTCGCACACCTCGCTCCAGCGCCAGACGCGTTCGGTGGCCAGTGCGCGCTCGATCCGGAAGCGCTCGGCCGGCAAGACCTTCTTGATCTCCTTGGCGGTGGCCTTGAGCTCGGCCAGCAGCTCCTTGTGCTCCTCGCGGACGGCCTTGGGGATCGTCTTGCGGATCTTGCCGGAGGGCTCGACGAAGCTCACCACGCCGTCGAGAGCCAACCGCAGGCCGTGTTCGGTACGGGTGCCGTCGGCGCCCAGCCCGAAGGCCGGGACCGTGCGCTCCAGCAGTTGCTCGGGCGACAGCCCGCTCTGCCCGGCGACCGCGTCCAAGGTCTTGGCCACGCCCGCCAGGATGGTCTTCTTGCGCACCTTGGCCTGCACCCGGGCCAGCTGGGCGACCACCTCCAGACCGCCGCGCCGGGCCAGCACCCCTGTCGCGGCGTTGGCCAGCATCTCGCTGCGCGCGTTGGCGCCGGAGCCGCCGATCCCGGTGCCGGTCGCCACGGCGACGTCGCCCAGCAGCGCGGTCACCCACGGCTTGTCGATCAGCTCGCAGGTCCACACCATGCCGCGCAGCGGTACGGCGGTGCGCTCGCGCAGGAAAACGGTCTCTGACCACTCGCCGCTGCGGGTGGGATGCCGGAGCGTGACCTCACGGTGGGCGATGACCTGGCCGAGGATGTCCTTGATCAATTCAGCGGCCTGCGGGGTCAGCAGCTCGGTAGCCCGCCTGGTCCACCTGGCGCTGGGTTTGGAGGCGGTGGCGGTGTTCCAGTGCCGCAGCAGTGGCAGGACCTCGGGAGCGGTGAGGCGGGTGGCGTGATCGGCGATCATCCGGGTGGCGAACGCGTCGTCCTCCCACATGATGTTGCGGACCGTGGCGCCGGGATCGTCGGTCTCCGGTTCGGTGAGCAGCGCCTCCATCGGCTCGCGGAGGACCTCCCAGGCGGGCTTCCAGTACTGGGCGAACCACCTTTGCATGGAGTTCAGCACGACGCGCCGCTCGTGGTAGGGAAGCCGGGCGGCGGCGGCCAGCGGCAGCCGGTACAGCTCCGCGTAGTTGGTGTGCCGCCAGGTCATCAGGCCGTTGGCCGCGCTCCACAGCTGGGTGACCACCGCCTCGGGAACCTCCGTCAGGTGGCCGATCACCTCGCGGATGACGTCGAGCCGGCGTTGGTCGTGGTCGTGGCCGCCGTCCCAGCCGAGGCTGAGCCGCATCTGCGCCCACAGGGCGAAGAGGCATGACTCGCTCTCGTCGCACTCCTCGACCTTCAAGGCCTGATGGGCGGCGAAGGCGGAGTCGAGCCGCTCGAACACCTCCTTGTGGTCGTTGGCCAGATAGACGAGGTCGTAGCGGTTGTTGAGCGGAGAGTCCTTAAGAATGTCGTAGTTCACGTCAGCCCCCGACCAGCTCGCGCACCCGCAGCCGTACCAGTTCCCGGGCCGAGATCCGCTCGGGCAGGCCGGGCAGGGAGAACGTCTCCAGCTCCCGGCCTGTCGCAGTCTCATCGCGAAACATCACTGATGCCATCGAACGCCCTGTTTCTCGAAGTGCCAGATGATCACGCCATCTATAGCAACGCAGGGCGACAAAACATCAGCGACGTGTGGACTCCGATGATCTTCGAGATGTGGGCGCGAACCCGGACGTCCTAGAGGTCGCCGAAGTCGCCGTGGCGGCCCGCGCCCGCGGCGAAGCGGGCGGCGCCGCCCACGGCGTCGGGCAGCGAGACGAGCCCATGGCGCAGCTCGTTCAGCATCGCCTCCTGCTCGCTCAGCCCCTCCTGCTCCAGCGCCGACAGCCGGTCGCCGCGCAGGCAGGTCTGCGGGAAGCGGGCGATCTCGCGTGCCAGCTCCTCGGCCTGCCGCCGGGCGGTGCCGGTCGGCACGAGCCGGTTGGCCAGCCCCCACTCGTACGCCTCCCGCCCCTCGACGGGCCGGCCGGTGAGGATCATGTCCATGGCCCGTGAGGCGCCGATGAGCCGGGGCAGCCGTACGGTGCCGCCGTCGATGAGCGGCACCCCCCACCTGCGGCAGAACACCCCGAAGACCGCCCCC
Organism: Nonomuraea sp. NPDC003201; assembly: GCF_053590415.1. NCBI lineage: Bacteria > Bacillati > Actinomycetota > Actinomycetes > Streptosporangiales > Streptosporangiaceae > Nonomuraea > Nonomuraea sp. NPDC003201. Next base: position 15,378 of record NZ_JBSFTC010000215.1, on the reverse strand, counting down.
TCCTCGGCCACCCGCAGGTCGCACCAGAGGGCCAGCTCCAGCCCGCCCGCGACGGCGTGCCCGGCCACGGCGGCGATGACCGGCTTGGACAGGCGCATCCTGGTCGGGCCCATCGGCCCGTCGCCGTCCTCGCCGACGTGGTTGTCGAGCGCCTTGAGGTCGGCGCCGGCGCAGAACGTGCCACCCTCGCCCCACAGCACCGCCACGGCGGCGTCGGAGCCCTCGAAGTCACGGAACGCGGTCGCCAGCGCGTCGGCCGTCTTGCGATCGACCGCGTTACGCGCCTCCGGCCTGCTGATCACCACGGTGGTGACCGGTCCCTCGCGCTCCACGCGTACGGTCATGCGGCCCTCCTCGGGGAAGTCCTCGGGGAACGGGCCGAGCGTACGTCCAAGCCGGGGGTCCCGGCCAGCAACTCACCGTCAGTGATTACCGAGAGACTCCAGACGGATGGCGACGGTCACTGCCGCCGGCCGCCTTCCATACATCCGAGGTGACGTCTTGGCGGAGCCGAACCGCGAAGTCGGCCGGCCGTTGCACCGGATCGGCGATCGAGGGCAGCGTGGCGGCCAGGGTCGCGCCGGCTCGCATCGCGCGCGTCAGGGCGATCGGGCGCATGCTCGCCGAACTGCTACGCGGAGCACGGCCTCGGCGGTCTTGACCCGGAATCTCGCAACGGGCCCAGCGGATGGTGGCAGAATGTGATCATGCGGCCACCCCGAGCGAAGTACTTCAACACCACCGGCCCGTGTGACCCGCAGCGCCACTACATGCTGCCCCCCACGCAGCGGCTGCCGCAGGCACGGGTGCTCATCGACATGGATCGTTTCTTCGTGCTGCACGCGCCCCGGCAGACGGGGAAGACGACCGCGTTGCGCACCCTGGCGTCCGAACTCACCGCCGAGGGTGACATCGCCGCCTTGATGTTCTCCTGCGAGGAGGCCAAGGTGGCCGGCGACGACGTCGGCTGGGCGGAGTCGATCCTGCTGGATTCCATCCGTGACGCTGCCGCGCGGTCAGGATGGCCGAAGGAGCTGTGCCCGCCGAGTCAGTGGCCACACTCCTCTCCGGGCAGCCGATTGCGTGCAGCGCTGCGGGAGTGGTGCCGCCCCTGCCCGCGCCGGGTGGTGCTGTTCCTTGACGAGATCGACGCCCTTCAAGGCAAGAGCATGATCAGCATCCTCAGCCAGCTCCGCGCCGGTCACAACGCGCGACCGGAGGGCCACCCGTTCCCCACGTCCTTGGTTCTGTGCGGATTGCGCGACGTGCGTGATTACAAGGTCGCCTCGGGCGGCGATCCTGACGGATCGAATCCGGCCAGCCCGTTCAACATCATCGCCGAGTCGCTGCGCCTGGGCGACTTCACCGCCGATCAGATCGCCGAGCTGTACGACCAGCACACGCAGGCGACCGGTCAGGAGTTCACCAAGGACGCGGTGGACCGGGCCTTCGAGCTGACCCAGGGACAACCGTGGCTGGTCAACGCCCTCGCCTATGAGATCACCTTCCAGATGAGGGCGACCGGCGACATCACCGCCCGGCAGGTGGAGGAGGCCAAGGAGCGGTTGATCCGGGCGCGCGCCACCCATCTGGACGCACTCGTGGCGCGACTGCACGAGCCCCGAGTCAAGCGAGTGATGGAGCCTGTGGTCGCCGGGTCGTTCCCCAACGTCGATCCCACCTTCTCCGACGACCTCTCCTACGTCCGCGATCTGGGCCTGGTCAAGCAGAAACCTCCGCTGGAGGTGGCGAACCCGATCTATCGGGAGGTCATCCTGCGGGTGCTGGGAGATCCGTCGGAACAGTACGTGATGGCCGAGCCGCGCAGCTTCGTCCTGCCGGACGGCCGGTTCGACCTGGACCGACTGCTGAAGGAGTTCGTCGTGTTCTGGCGCGAGCACGGCGAGGTGCTCATCCGCCAGGAGGGCTACCACGAGGCCGCCTGCCAGATCATCCTCATGGCCTTCCTCCACCGGCTGGTCAACGGCGGAGGCTATCTCGACCGGGAGTACGCCGCAGGCACCAAGCGCCTGGACGTGCTGGTCCGCTGGCCCTACACCGGCCCGGAAGGCGAACGGCTGATGCAGAGCGAGGCGATGGAGCTGAAGGTCTGGCGGGCGGGCGGGGACGACCCGTTGCCCGACGGCCTCGCGCAGCTCGACCGGTATCTGGACCGGCTCACCCTCGACACCGGCGTGCTGGTGGTCTTCGACCGGCGCCCAGAGGCCCCGCCCTGGAAGGAACGAGGCGATTTCGACCAGGCGACCACGCCGTCCGGCCGCGAGGTCACCGTTCTGCGTGCGTGACGGGTGCCCGGGTCTCCGATAAGGACCGATGACCCGCTCACCCGAGCGGTCCTCAGAGGGTGACAGCCCCCGAGATGAGCTCGTCGAACAGCTCCGAGCCCTCCGCCGGGCGGTCGATTCCGCGCAGCGGGCCGTGATCGACGAGGTGGGCCTCGGCGTAGAGCCGGGCCACCAGCGCCTTACGGCCGTCGTCGAGTCCCCAGGCGGCCTGGTCCTCCAGCAGGGCGGCGGCGTACACATCGGCCATGAACTGCGCCAGCGGATACAGCCGCTCCTCCGCCACCGACGGCTCCAGCGCGGCCCACGCCGTGACGGCCTTGGCGAGGTCGTCGATGCGGGCGTGCAGCAGGTCGGAGGTGGCCAGGTCGCGCAGGCGGTCGAGGAAGGGCAGGTGGGCCTGCTCCTTCACCATGGCCCGCCTAACGTCGAGGCAGAGGATGTTGTCGCCGCCCTCCCAGATCGGGTTGACCTGGGCGTCGCGCAGGAGGCGGGCCACCGGCCACTGCTCGATGTAGCCGTTGCCCCCGTGCACCTCGATCGCGTCGCTCGCCGCCGTCACGCCGAGGCGGGCGGCGCGCAGCTTGATCAGGGCGGGCGTGATGCGCAGGCGGGGGCCGGCGAGGCCGTCGAAGGCGAGCGCCTGGGCGGCCTCGACCTCGACGATCAGCTCGCTCAGCTTGCGGCGCATGAGCGGCTGGTCGATGAGCGGCCGTCCGAACGCCTCGCGGGACCTGGCATAGCAGATCGACTCCACGAGCGCGCGCCTGGCCACGCCGACGCCCATCATGGCCACGCCGAGCCGGGAGGCGTTGGTGAGCTTCATCATGGTCCCGAGCCCGGAGCCGGAGCCCTCTCCCGAGAGCGGAAAGGCCTCCGCGTCGCTGAACTCGACCTCCGCCGAGGCGACCGAACGGGTGCCGAGCTTGTCCTTGAGCCGCCGGATCCGCAGGCCGTTGCGGCTTCCGTCCCGCCGGTCCCACAGCACGAGGAACGGCGACACGTTCCCGTCGGGGCGCCTGGCCAGCACCACGAACGCGGATCCGTTGGCGTTGGAGGCGAACCACTTGAAGCCCGTCAGCAGCCACGCGTCGCCCGCGGGCTCCGCCGTGGCCTCCAGCGCGGCCAGGTCGGAGCCGCCCGTCCGCTCGGTGAACATCTGAGCGGCCTCGCCGGAGTAGTAGCCGTTGGCGAAGATCTCCCGCACCCGATCGCGTACGTCCTCGGGCGCGTACTTCTCGGCGAGCGAGACCACCATGTCCCCTCCGGTGCCGAGCGCGCAGCCCATCCCGATGTCGGCCTGATCGAGCAGGTACGTCCAGGCGGCGGCGAGCGCGGCCGGGTTCGCCCCGTGCGCCCGGGCCTCGGCGGCGAAGGACGGGGAGGTGAAGTTGTCCTCCATGAGCGCCCGCCGGGCCGCGTGGAACGACGGCGGCATGACGACCTCGCTGACGTCCCTGCCCCACTTGTCGTACTTCTCCAGCCGCGGCGGGTTGCGGTCGGTCTCCTCGGCGCACTCGGCCACGAGCCCGCCCATCAGCGCGCCCAGCCGGTCCAGGCGCGGCTCCGCCCAGGCGAAGCCCTCGCCCAGGTGGCGCCGCATGAGCAGGCGCAGCGTGGGATCGCAGGTCCACCAGTTGCGCCCGGCGGCGCCCTGGTAGCGCTCGGTGGCGTAACGGTCGCTGCGGTCGAAAGGTTCGATGAGATAGCGCCCCATACTCGCGAGTGTTACATATGCTCGACACGCGATGGAAGACCGTAACACCCTGAGCGCCAGATCGGCCGTGCTGAGCGCGCTGCTGGGCAGCCACCCGCCGCGGCTGCCGGCCCGGCAGCTGGTGCGCATCGGCGCGCTGTTCGGCATCGCCGAAGGCACCGTACGGGTGGCGCTGTCGCGCATGGTCGCGGCCGGCGACCTCCTCCAGGACGGCCGCTTCTACACACTGTCGGAGCGGCTCGCCGAGCGGCAGGCCAGGCAGGACGAGAGCCGCGACCCGCACACCAGGCCATGGGACGGCACGTGGGAGGTCGCCGTGGTCACGGCGGAGCGGCGCGCGCCCGCCGACCGGGCCGCGTTCCGGGCCACGATGACCGCGCTGCGCCTGGCTGAGCTGCGCGAGGGCACCTGGATGCGGCCCGCCAACCTGGTGCGCGCGTGGCCGGAGGCCGTCACGGCGCAGTGCACGCTGATCGACGGCCGCCCGCACGACGACCCCACACCCCTGCTGTGGGACCTGGACGGCTGGGCGGCCGAGGCCCGCAAGCTGGAGCAGGCCCTCGACCGCGCCTTTGACCGGGCCGACGGCCTGGCCGAGGGCTTCCTGGTCTCGGCCGCCGTGCTGCGCCACCTCCTGGCCGACCCGCTGCTCCCGGAGAAGCTGCTGCCGGCCGGCTGGCCGGGCGCGGAGCTGCGCGCCCGCTACGACGACTTCGACCGCCACTACCGCGAGGTGCTGTACGAGCACCTCAAGGACTGAAAACCCCTAGAGGGGCACGCCGAAGATGATCCGGCGGTTCCTGAACTCGGTGACGCTCCACAGCTTGCCGCCCTGCACCGTCAGGTCCTCCGGCCCGATGGGGAATCCCCGCGTCTCCAGCTTGCCGTCGGTCTGGACGAGCAGCTTGCCGTTGGCGTTCGCGCCGGCCGCCTGGCTCAGGTACCACTTGCCGCCCCACGAGATGGCCCCCTGGATCTTGGGCTGTCCCATCACGAAGGCGTCCTCGGGCTCGCCGCCGGCCAGGCCGAGGGGCCAGCGGCCCACCCAGCCGCCCGGGTCGTTCTCGCGGTACTCGCCGGTGACCAGCCGCGGCGTGCCGCCGCTGCGCTCGATCGAGACGAACGAGAAGAGCGGTCCCGGCTTCGCGACCTTCCAGAAGTCGGTCTGCGGCATCACGTACCGGTAGCCGAAGGCGTGGAACTTGCCGCCGTGCCGCCCGACCCGCGTGGGGTCGCCCAGGTCGTTCTGGGCGGTGCGCAGGTCGAGCACGTGCTTCAGGTCGAAGACACGCAGCCCCCGCTTGGTGTCGGCGACGTAGACCAGGTCGCCGTCGCAGGCGATGCCGCCCGCGTGGATGTTGATGGGTCCGTACGAACCATCCGGCTTCGCCTCGACCAGCAGCGCATGCTGATATTTCAGGGTTTTGGGGCTGAGAAAGGACACCCTGATGCCCCGCTCACCCACCTCCGGCTTGAAGTACCAGGACGCCAGGAACGCCGGCACCCCGATCGAGCCCGACTCGTCCGAGCAGGTCAGCCCCTGCGGGTACCAGTCGACCGTGTCCTGGTCCTTGACGTCGAAGGCGTACCACTCGGACGGTTTCGGGCTCATCGCCCCGAGCGTGCCCGATGCCCCCTTGCGGGTCGCCATCCTGTTCGCCTGCGCCAGCACCGCCTCGACACCGGCGCCGCCGATCTCCCCAGCCAGCTTCGCCGCCCCTTCGGCCAGGTCGCCCGTTTCCCTGCGCAAGGCGAAAGGTGCCTTGTTCGTGGGTACCATCCCCGTTGCCGCCATAACTTCCTCGCTTTGCCGTCCCTTGACCTAGTTTGACGGACGGAGTGCGATAGAAGTTTGCCTTCAGGGCCACAAATGCACCGGAAGTCCCGACAGTGACAGCTCACGGTAACGCTGTACGAGTCGTTCCCTGTCGCCCTGGAAACGTTCCAGAGCCTCCCGCTGCCAGACCGCGCCCGTGCGGCGCAGCCGGGTGCGCTGTGCGATCACGCCCAGCGCGCCGTCGGCGTCCGACGGCGTCACCCCCGCCGCGAGCAGCCCTTCCCGCGCCTCGGGCAGCAGGCGGAGCACCAGGTCGGCGGCCTCGAAGTCGACGTCGGAGCCGGGCCAGGAGAGCTTGGCGTCCAGCCCGTGCATGGCGGCGCGGTAGAAGTTCTGGTACGCCTCCCCGAACCGGAAGCCGGTCAGCTCACGCTCCGCCTGCGACAGCGTGAGCCCGAGCAGGAACGCGGTGTTGGCCGCCATGTCCGCGCACGACGGGCCCGCCGGCAGCGCCCGCATCTCGATCCGCAGGTGACCGCCATCGGCCGGGTCGTAGACGGGCCGGTTCCACTGCCAGATCGTGCCCTGGTGCAGCCGCAGCTCCGGCACCTCGTACGGCTCCGCGTCGTCCCGCAGATCCGGCACCACGGGGTCGTAGTCCCGCACGTACCGCTCGAACAGCTCATACGCCCCCTCGCGCACCCAGTCGGAGCCGAACGTGACCCGCCCGTCCCTGCGCTCGCGCCGCTGCACGTCCCGGTCGTCGGCGGCCTCCTCCATCAGCGCGATGCGCGTCTCCTCCCACAGCCGCCTGCCGAGGAAGAACGGCGAGTTCCCGCAGGCGGCCAGCACCGGGCCGATGGCCAGCTGGGCGGCGTTGAACAGCCGCGCGAAGCGGTCGGGCGGCGTGCGGATGTGCACCTGCCAGGAGGTGTTGGCGCTCTCGAGGATCACGTCCTCCACCGACAGCTCCAGGTCGTCGATCTTGACCAGGAACGGCTCCAGCCGCAGCCGCCTGATGCCCCTGCTCATGGCCCGGTAACGGTTCTGGTCGCTCATCGCGCCGACCGTGAAGTCCTCGGCGTCGAGCGTGGGCAGGATGCCGATGGGCAGCGCGCCTCCGCCCTCCACCGCCCCGTCCACCTTCACGATCGTCTCCTGCACCTCGCCGCTCAGCCGCTCGAAGGGCCGGCCGGCCAGCGGCGTCGGGGTCAGGTTCACCTCGACGTTGTAGCGGCCCAGCTCCAGCACCACGCGGGGGTCGCCGAGGGCTTCGAGCACCTGGCTGTTGCGGGGCAGCGGCCGGCCCCGCTCGTCGATCAGGAACAGCTCCAGCTCGGCCCCGACCGTCGCCGGGCCCTGGCCGAAGCCGGGGGTGGCGAGCAGCTCGCGCAGGACGCCGAGCTGCTCCCGGATCCGCTCCCCGAAGGCGGCGTACTCCGCCTCGGAGAAGCGCTCCTTATCTAGATCTCGTCCCATCACCCCCTTCTGTCCTATTCACCTGGCTTGACACATCACCAATGGATAGATCCCCTGTCCTCCAGGTACGCCCCGGTGGGGCCGTCGGCGTCGAGGGTCGCGAGCCGCACGGCGATGGCCGCGCCCTGCTCGGCGGTCTGGAACCCGCTGTGCCCGTTGAGGTCGGTGGCGCAGTAGCCGGGGTTGGCCGCGTTCACCTTGATCGGGGTGTCGATCAGCTCCTTGGCGTAGCTGACGGTGACCATGTTGAGCGCGGTCTTGGAGGAGTTGTAGGGCATGATGTTGACGTCCCAGAAAGGGCTCTCCCGGTCCATCGCCATGGTCAGCGAGCCCAGCTCGGACGTCATGTTCACGATCCGGCCCGCCTCCGACTCCCGCAGCAGCGGCAGCATCGCGTTGGTGACCGTCACCACGCCGAACACGTTCGTCTCGTAGACCTCCCTGAGCACCCCGGCGGGGGTGGCGCTGGGACGCGGGTCCATGAAGCCGCCGGTGATCCCGGCGTTGTTGACCAGGATGTCCAGCCGGCCGTACTCCTGCTCGACCCACTTCGCGGCCGCGGCCACGCTCGCCTCGTCGGTCACGTCGAGCCGCACGTACGGCTGCCCCAGCCGCTCCGCGGCGGCCCGCCCGCGCTCCTCGTCGCGCGCCCCCACGATCGTGGTGACACCCTGCTCGGCCAGCAGTCGCGCGATCTCGTAGCCGATTCCCTTGTTGGCGCCCGTGATGAGGGCAATCTTCGTCATGCGCCCACGTTCACCCAGGTCATGGCGGGTCCGGGAGAGGTCTGGAGAGGCTGGTATCAGCGGTACCACCCACGCGCGGCCGGACAACGCTGAGGATGGAGGCATGAACCGCGACGAACTCGCCGACTTCCTGCGCGTCAGGCGCGCCCGTGTCACCCCCGCCGAGGTCGGCCTGCCGGGCGGCGAGCGGCGCCGCACGCCGGGCCTGCGCAGGCAGGAGGTCGCGCAGCTCGCCGGCATGTCGATCGACTACTACATCCGGCTGGAGCAGGGCCGGGGCCCGCACCCGTCCCGGCAGGTGCTCAACGCGCTGGCCCGGGCGCTCATGCTGAGCCAGGACGAGCGCGCCCACCTGCTCCACCTGGCCGGACACGCGGTGGAGACGCCCCTGATCAGGGAGGACGTGCCCGAGAGCCTGCTGCACCTGATCGAGTTCCTGGAGGAGGTCCCCGCGTACGTGCTGGACGCCAGGTACGACATCCGCGCCTGGAATCCCCTGGCCAACGCGCTCATGGGCGGCCTCGACACCGTGGACCCGGAGGACCGCAACGTCATCCGCTGGGTCTTCATGTCCCCCGACATCGCCGAGCACCTCAGCGACGAGGAGAAGGGCCGCTTCGCCCGCTCCTCCGTCGCCGACCTGCGCGCCGCCGCGGGCCGCTACCCTGACGACCGCAAGATCCAGGCGCTGGTCGCCGAGATGCTCGCGCTCAGCCCGCACTTCGCCGAGCTGTGGGCCAGGTACGAGGTCAAGATCCGCAGGGAGCAGCGCAAACAGGTCACGCATCCGCTGGTCGGCACCATCGACGCGATCTGCCAGGTCATGCCCGTGCCCGACCGCGACGACCTCCGCCTCGTCCTCTACACCACCGAACCCGGTTCGCCCTCCCACCAGGCCTTGCGCGACCTGCGGCAACTGACCCTAAGCTCATAGGCGGGCGAGAGGGCGATGGCTACCATACTTCCCCTTGCAAGGCGTAGGTGTATCCGTCCGCTCGTTGTAGCAGGCGTATGTGGCGGTAACTGATGCTTTGGACGGTGCCGTGAGCGGTGGTGATGTTGAAGCTGCCGCTGGCGCGGACAGCGACGCGGCCAGTGTGTGTGCCTTGCTTTTTCCCAGTAGGGACGACAGCGATCACCAGGTCGCCGGTGGCGTAGCCGAAAAACGTCTTGTGCCTGGGGAGGCGGAGGCGGGGGAAACCGTGCTTGTCGGTGCGGGTGCGGGTGTGAGTACCACGACCGGTGCATCCCACGACCAGCACCGCGGACACGATTTGAGCGATGGCGTCGAGTTCGCCGACGGCCAGGGCATCGAGGGTGTGGGTTTGGGCAGGCGACTGCGGGTGCGGTTCCACTTGGTTAGCAGGTATTCGCGGACCTCGGTTCCGTGCAACGTGCCGTGCTGGTATTCCACACATTCCAGAGGCCGGCCGGCGCTGATGGCGTGGGTATCGAAGGCGACCCGCTCCAGGTGCACCGCCCGCACCGGCGCCCAACGAGCCAGCCGGTCCACCCGCGAGACCGTGGTGACCACACGGTGGCGAAGAGATGGCGGCAACCACTCTTGGCGGCGGCCGCGGTTCGAGAAGCGCGGCATCCGATAGCGCAGCTTCCGGACACGGCGGGCACGCCGGTAGGCAGCTCGCTGCTGCATCTTCCTGAGGATGCTCGCGCCGCGGTGGTCGAGCTGGATGCCGTACCGGGCGCGGCGCTGTCCGGCTCGTGCGGTGAACACGGCAATCCCGGTGTGCCGGGAGCCGGGGTCGACGCCCAGCCCCACGCCATCGATCTCACTCTCTGCTGTGGTGCGGTCCTTCAGACGAATGACGAACGGTGTGTGGCGATGGACAACGGCCCTTCCCCTCTTGAGCAGTTGGCGCGCTCTGGCCGAGGTGCAGGGCTGCAGCGGGTACCCATGCTTGTCAAGCACGAACACATAGGGAGGGGACTCACGTCCCTTCTCCCGGACCGGATGGTCCGGGGTGACGCCCCCGGCGGCAGGTGAAGTGCCGGGGATCTCCTCTCGCACATGTTGTCCATACCGCCGAACCCCGTTCCCAACAGGCCTCGCGCGACCTGCGGCAACTGACTCTAAAGCTAGGCTGATGAAATGCGAGCGGTTGCCTTTGAAATCTTCGGTGGTGAGCTCGACGTGCGCGAGCTGCCCGACCCGTCCCCCGCCCCGCACGGAGCGGTGATCAGGGTCGAGGCGACGGGGCTGTGCCGGTCCGACTGGCACGGCTGGCAGGGGCACGACCCCGACATCAAGGTCCTGCCCCACGTGCCGGGCCACGAGCTGGCGGGCGTCGTCGAGGCGGTCGGCTCCGACGTGCGCGGCTGGCTGCCGGGGGCGCGGGTGACGGTCCCGTTCATCTGCGCCTGCGGCTCGTGCCCGTCCTGCGCCACCGGCGACCAGCAGGTGTGCGAGCGGCAGACGCAGCCCGGCTTCACCCACTGGGGCTCGTTCGCCGAGTACGTGGCCATCGACCACGCGGACGTCAACCTGATCGCGATCCCCGAGGACATGGACTACGCCACGGCGGCCGGGCTCGGCTGCCGCTTCGCCACCGCCTTCCGCGCCGTGGCGCAGGTCGGCGAGGTGCGGCCGGGCGAGTGGGTGGCGGTGCACGGGTGCGGCGGCGTGGGCCTGTCGGCCGTGATGATCGCGACGGCGGCCGGGGCCCGCGTGGTGGCCGTGGACATCAGCACCGACGCGTTGCACCTGGCGGAGCGGGCGGGCGCCACGCACTTCGTCAACGGTTCGGCCGGGGACGTGGCGGCCCAGGTCAGGGAGCTGACCAGGGGCGGCGCCCACGTGTCGATCGACGCGCTGGGCAGCCCGCAGACCTGCGCCGCCTCCATCGAGAGCCTGCGCCGCAAGGGCCGCCACGTTCAGGTGGGGCTGCTGCCGGGAGGGCCGACGCCGGTGCCGATGGGCCGCGTGATCGGCCATGAGCTGCGGCTGCTGGGCAGCCACGGCATGGCCGCGCACGCGTACCCGCCGATGCTGGAGATGATCAGGGCCGGGATCCTCCATCCCGACCAGCTCGTCACCCGCACGATCGGGCTGGCCGACGCCGGCAAGGCGCTGGCCTCGATCGGCTCGGTGCCGGGCGTCACGATGATCACTCCTCGAGTTCCACTCTGAGCGTCCTGAGCACGAGCGCCAGCATGGTGTAGTGGGCCACCAGCACGACCAGCTCGATCCGGCCCGGCTCGTCGTAGCGGTCGCAGAGCGCCGTCCAGGTGGCGTCGGTCAGGTCGCCGATGGAGTGGAGGTCGTCGGCGACCTGGAGGATGAGCTGGTCCTCGACCGGCCAGAGGGCGTCCGGGTGGCTCACCGAGGCGATCTCCACGTCGGTGAGCCCGGCCGCGCTGCCCAGGCGCGCGTGGTGGGCCCACACGTAGGCGCTGCCGGTGTGGTAGGCGGTGCGCAGGATGGCCAGCTCGCGGTCGCGGGCGGGCAGCGTGCCGTCGAGCAGCGCGCCGCCGAAACCCAGCCACTCCTTGTAGAGCGCCGGGTGGCGGGCCAGCGTGGTGAACACGTTCTGCGGGTTCGCCTTCGTGAAATCGTCCCATTCTTCGGGCGGGAGGGGGCGTACGCGTGGTTCCATGTCCATGACCATTCCACAAAAGCGCATGTTTGGCCTGACGGTTATTTGGCAGGACTTTTCACATCCGGGTCAATAAGTCAGGATTAGGAAGCCCGCAGACGTTGCAAGCCGGCCGACCGCAAGGACGCATGGTGATTCGAACGTTGCTCGCTGAGGACATGAACCTGGTACGTGGGGCGATCGTGGCGCTGCTGGCTTATGAGGAAGACATCGAGGTCGTGGCCGAGGTCTCCAGGGGAGACCGCATCCTGGCCGCGGCCAGGGCCACCCGGCCCGACGTCGCCGTCATCGACATCGCGTTACCCGGCAAGGACGGGCTCACCGCCGCCGGCGAGCTGCACGCGAAGCTGCCCGAGTGCGGGGTGCTCATCCTGACCGGCGTGGGCACGCCGGGCCTGCTCAAGCAGGCGCTCGACGTGCACGTACGGGGCTTCATGGCCAAGGACGCCCCGCCGGACCGGCTGGCGGACGGGATCCGCCGGGTGGCCGAGGGAGAGCGGGTCATCGACTCGGAGCTGGCCATCGCGGCCATGCGGCCGCCCGAGGCGCCGCTGACGCCGCGCGAGCTGGACGTGATCGGGGCCGCGGCGGACGGGGCGTCGATCGGGGAGATCGCGGCGTCGCTGTTCCTGTCGGAGGGCACGGTACGCAACTACCTGTCCAAGACGACGGCCAAGCTGGGCGCCCGCAGCAGGATCGACGCCATCCGCATCGCCAGGGAGTCAGGCTGGATCTAGGCCGATCACCTCCAGGCCCGTGTGCGCGGCCAGGAAGGCGAGGGCGTCCGCCGCCAGCGCGACCGACCTGCTGGCCGCCCGCGCGCCGTGGCCCACGTCCGGCTCGTGCCGGAGCAGGATCGGCCGGTCCCCGCCGGCCGCCCACTGCAGGGCGGCGCACATCTTGCGCGCGTGCATCGGATCGACCCGCGTGTCGCCCGCCGAGACCGTGAACAGCGTCGCCGGGTAGTCCGTCCCCTTTCTGACGTGGTGGTAGGGCGAGTAGGCGAGCAGCCAGCCGAGTTGTTCGGGGTCGTCGGGGTCGCCGTACTCGCCGGTCCAGGAGGGTCCGAGGCCGCCGAGGTGGTAGCGGGCCATGTCGAGCAGGCCCGCCGAGCACACCGCCGCCGCGAACAGGCCGGGCCGCTGGGTGAGGGCCGCGCCGACGAGGAGGCCGCCGTTCGACTCGCCCCAGATGCCGAGCTGCCCGGGGGTCGTCCAGCCGTCGGCGATGAGCTTGCCGGCGGCGGCCGCGAAGTCGTCGAAGACGTTCTGCTTGCGCTCCCGCATGCCGTCCCGGTGCCACTCCTCGCCCTCCTCGCCGCCGCCTCTGAGGTTGGCGACGGCCAGCACGCCGCCCGCCTCGACCCAGGCCAGGGAGTCGGCGGCGTAGCCGGGGCGCAGGGGGATGCCGAAGCCGCCGTACCCGGTGAGGATCGTGGGACGGGGGCCGCCCGCCGACGGGCCCGCCACCACGACCATGCGGACGCGGGTGCCGTCGGCCGAGGCGTATTCGATGTGGTGGCTGCGCACGGCGGGCCGGCTCACGTGGCCAGGCGGGGCCGACCAGAGGGTGGTCTCGCCGGTGCGGACGTCGTGGCGCCAGACCTCGGGGGGTGTGACGGCGTCGGTGTAGGCGAACCACGCCTCGGAGCCGCCGCCGGGGCGCGAGGTCAGCGAGGCGATCGTGCCGCTGCCGGGCAGCGGCACGGAGCCCAGCCGCTCCCCCGTGCGGGCGTGGTGGACGGCGATCTCCCCCACGGCGTGGCGGGTCCGGGCGACGAGCAGCCGGTCGCCGTCGAGCACGGTGAACGCGCCCAGCACCGCCTCCGGGTCCTCGGGGATCAGCTCCCGCCACGCGGCGGGCTCGGCCGGATCGGCCACGCAGAGCCTGCGCCGCGGCGCGTCCCGGTCGGTGACCAGGTAGAGGCGGCCGTCGCAGGCCACCGCGGCGGCCAGCGCGTCCGGTACGGGGCGGGGCTCGTCCCGGCCGCCCGGCTCGGCGAGCCAGAGCGAGCCGCCCGCCGAGATCGTCAGCCAGCGGCCGTCGGCGCTGATCTGCACGCCGTACCGGAGCGGCCCGCGCGTGAAGACGGGGACGTCCGCCGCGTCGCCGATCCTGTGCAGGTATACGCCGTCGTGGAAGCGCACGTAGTAGAAGGCCGCGCCGCCCGGCAGCCAGGCGACCGCGGAGTAGCGGCAGCCGCCGATGGGCCCGTCCACGACGGCCCCGGTGTCGACGTCCCTGACGTACAGGTCCGCCTTCTCGTCGCCCCGGCGCGAGATCTGGTACGCCAGCAGGCGCCCTTCCAGGTCGGGCTGCCAGTCGTCCAGGGTCGTGAGCCCCGTGGGGTCGAGGTCCATGGGGTCGAGGACGACGCGGTCGCCGCAGTGGAGGACCGGGTGTTCCTGGGAGGTGGTCTGGCGCAGGTGGAAGCTCCGCTCGCCGCGCCAGACCGGCGGGGTGACCAGGCCCGTCTCCCTGAGCTCGGTGAGCCGGGCGAGGAAGCGCTCGCGCTGGGGCAGCCGGGCGGCGCTGTCGTGCCACAGCCGGTCCTGCTCGGCCAGCCAGGTCTTGGTGGCGGGGTCGTCGGGGTCTTCGAGCCCGCGGTACGGGTCGTCGATCTCACCTGGTGTCGAGCTGCCGGGGAGGCGCTCGGCGCGCGGATACTTGTCCAGAAATTTCATGACACGGGCTCCGGATGCCAGTGGCCGGCCAGGTCGGCGTAGAGCGGAGAGGTCCTGATCAGTTCGTCGTGGGTGCCGATGGTCACCCGGGTTCCGTCCATGAGGAGGATGCGGCGGGCGCGCAGCGCGGAGGTGAGGCGGTGCGCGACGACGACGAGCGTGCCGCCGCGCCGCGCGAACGCGGTCTCCGCACGGGCCTCGGCGGCGGGGTCGAGATGGCAGGTGGCCTCGTCGAGGATGACCAGGGGGGCGGGGGTGAGGTAGGCGCGCACGAGCGCGATGAGCTGGCGCTGCCCGGCCGACAGCGCCGCCGGGTCGAGGCGGGCCTCGTACCCGCCCAGCTCGTCCACCAGCTCGCGGGCGCCGACAGCCGCGACGGCCTCGTCCAGCTTCCCGGCGAGATCGGGGGCGTCCGGCGTGCCGAGGGCGATGAGGTTCTCCATGAGGGTGCCGCGGAAGGCGTACGCCTCCTGGGGGATCAGCACGCGGGCGGCGGGGTCGAGCCGGTCTGCGGGGACGCCGCCGACCAGCGCCTCGCCCGTATCGGGCCGGAGCATGCCGCTGACCAGGGCCGCGAGCGTGGACTTGCCCGCGCCGCTGGGCCCCACGACCGCGAGGTGGTCGCCCTCGGGGATGGCGAGGTCCAGGCGGTCGACGACGGGGGCCGAGTGCGGGCCGTACGCGAAGGTGACGGCGGAGAGCCGCACGTCGCAGGCGCTGGGGCGGATCCTGGGCCGGGGCGGCCCGATGGGCGGGACGGACGCGGCGATGCGGCCGAGCGTGGCGGCCAGCCGGATGCCGCTGACGCCGAGGCCCTGCACGAGGCCGCCGAGCGCGGGGGCCAGGGACTGCGTGACGTACGCGAGCGTGCCGGCGATCACGCCGGGGCCGAGGCCGCCGTCCAGCAGCCGTGGGGTGCCGGCGAGCACGAGGACGACCGGCAGCCAGCCGCCCACGGCGAGGGCCGCGGTGCGGGCGGCGGTCACCCGGGCGAGCGTGAAGTCTCCAGCATCTCTCAAGAGGTCCGCCGAGTGGGCCCTGCCGTACTGGACCAGGTG
>NZ_JBSFTC010000214.1:0-20190 GCF_053590415.1 Nonomuraea sp. NPDC003201 | reverse complement strand
GTACGGGCCGTCCGCGTGCGCGGCGGCCGGGAGGACGGTCGCCGCGGACGCGACCGCGGCGACGACCGTCACCGCGGTCCGCGTGGCCGTGCGGACGGCGGGACGAGAGCCTCTCATCGTGTGGATCTCCCTTCTGCGCGGAGGGTGTGAGGGATCCGGCCGGCATGACGTTCACCGCCGGGCGTACCGGTCAGGCGGCGCTGTGGACCTCCTCCGAGATGACCACGTCACCGTCGCCGGTCACCGGCTCGCGGGACGGGCTCGGGGCCGGCTGGGGGAGTGGGCCAGCGCGGGCGGCGTGGTGAGGAGAGCGGCGGCGGCCTCGCCGAGTGCCAGTGCTGAAGCGACTTTCACGTGTTGTCACCTTTCGGAAGGCTGGCTGCCGCCGTAACGTCCGAGCGCGGCCGGGACACTTCATCGCCACGGTTGGAGCACGGGCACGTTCGCCCGCATCTGCCTGACAATTGATCGAGGAGCTGCTTCGACGCGTCATCACGCCGAGCAGGCGCGGCGCCGGCTTGCCGCACGCGAGGCGGCCGGCCGGTCGTTCATGCGACAAGGTATCCACGGGCAGCCTTGACTGTCGTCAATCATCCGGTGGACGTCCGCCTCCACCCAACGCAGTAGCACGCGCCGCCATGTCAACCAGCGCCGTATTCCTCCCTCAGGATCGGGGCCCGGCGGCTACCGCGATCCAGGCCGAGCAGGATGCCGAGGGCCGCCTGGACCGGGACACCTCCGTGGACTCCACCAACGTCCGGGCGCACCAGCACGCCGGGGAGGACTCCAACGTCGAGGTGTTACTGCGCTTCACGGACGAGGGACTTCACATCCGGTTCACCGACACGGGTGTCTGCGGTGTGCAGCACGACAGGCGATGCGGGGCCGTGGGCCGTCGCCGTAAGAGACGTTGTCGTCCTGCGATCCGCCGAACTGTCTCGTGCCATAGAGCCAGCCATCCTGGTAGGAATCGTCGCGGGCCTCCTGCCGCCGTGCGAGCCGCACGCCTGTCACCGACCGAGGCGCTGAGAACGGCCGGGGCTGGATGTCAGCTCGGCAAGACGTCCCGGTCGAAGATGTCGATCGGCAGGTAGAGCGTCACCGTCGGATTGGGAATGGTGACGATGCAGCTGACGCGGATCTCGACGGGTGCGACGCTCAGGATCACGTACGCCTGCTCGCCGCTGTAGCCCAGCCCCATCAGGTAGTCCACGGCCCGGCGCACCGCCTCCTGGACGGCGAAGCTCGTGTCCTGATACCGCTGCTCCTTGCCACGGAAGCAGAAACCGGTGAAGCCGAGATAGCGGTCGGCACCGAACTGCGCGACCAGGGGCGCCGGACGGACGATCGGCGTGCTGATTCGGTGACGGGCCATGCCGTCCTTGATCAGACGCAGCCGTAGCCAGGTGCGGCCGTCCATCTCCATCGCGTTGAAGCTGCACTCCCCGTCCGCTGCCGCGAGATGGTGGTCGCCGAGCGACAGTAGTGCGCCCTCCACGAACACCGGGAAGTAGACCGTGGCCCCCGGACCGAGGGTGTTGATATCCATGTTGCCGCCGTTCTCCCGGGGCGGCTGGGTTCGGGCCGCCATCCGGGCGGCGTCGGCTCCGAGGCCGCGCAGCAACGCGTTGCGCGGATCCGGGGCGAAGGCGCGATCGTCGGCGTACAGGGGCTTCTCGCGCTCGTCCCACAGGCGCATCAGCTCGTACGATGGCGCGACCCCCATGGTTCCGGCATGGGGCTGGGCGGGGATGCGCACGCCTGGCACCTCCGGCGACTCGGCGATGCCGCCGCGGGCGTACCACGTCGAGCGATAACCGTCAGGGAAGATCTTGCCGAGCAGTCCGGGCGTGCCGGGCAGGATGTTGGCGAAGGCGATGCCGCTCAGCGGTTCGACGCCGAGCACCTCCGCGACCAGCACGTCACCGGGCCGTGCGCCGTCGACGTGCACCGGGCCGGTCAGCGGATGCATGCGGGACAGATCGACGTGGCGCAACTCGTCGAGACTGCCGTTGTCGTGGATCTGGTAGTCGTCATAAGCGGCCGACTCCAGGATCACCTCGCCGCCTGGATCCACCGTCACGGCCGGTGGGATCTCGGGATGCCAGCGGTTGTGCCCGATCTTGGGCTGATCGGCGAGCGGGACCCCGACCTGGCAGGTCAGCCGGGGCACGCCCAAATAGCGGTCGCCGTAACGGGAAAGCGGCTCCATCATGGTCCTTACCGGTCGGAGGGGGCGTGACGCGGTCCTTACTGGTGGGGGACCGCTGTGAAGCGCACTTCGGTGAAGGGCGCACGCCATGCGGTGACCTCGGCCGCCAGCGTGGCCGGCACATCCAGTGCTCGCAGTTCGGCCGCGAGCCGGGCCGCGTTCGCCACCATTGCCAGCGCGTAGGCGGCCCCCAAGGCTCTTGTACGTGCTCATCGTGACCAGGTGCGCGCCCTCGCGCAGCGGGTTCGGCCAGACCCCACCGGCGATGATGCCGCACATGTGGGCGGCATCGCAGAGCACGCGTGCTCCGGCGGAGTCGGCGATCTCCCGCACGGCCGCGATCGGGTGGGGGAAGAGGTTGAGGCTGCCACCGATGGTGATCAACTTCGGACGAAGCCGCAGGGCCATTTCCCGCAGCCCGGTCAGGTCGACCGTGTAGCCGCCCAAGTCGGTGGGGGCGGGGACAGTGGTGAGTCCGTACAGTCCGGCGGCGCCCTCAGCGTGGTGGGTGACGTGGCCGCCGATGCTCGTGGGTGGAACGATGATCGTGTCGCCGGGGCGGCAGGTCGCCATGAAGGCGTACAGGTTGGCAAGCGCGCCGGAGCCGACGCGGACCTCGGCGTAGTCGGCGTCGAAGACCTGCGCGGCCAGCTCGGCGGCGATGATCTCGATCCGTTCGATGGCCTCCAGGCCCGTCTCGTACTTCTCCGCCGGATGGCCGAGTGAGGGACGTGTGCCGAGCCCAGCCGACAGCAGCGCCTCGGCCCGGGGATTCATGACGTTCGTCGCGGGATTGAGATTGACCGCCTCAGCGTGGTGAATGCGGTCGTTCCAGGCCACCAGGCGGCCGATCTCCTCCAACGTGGCGGCGGGGGATCGCCCAGCCACGGCGTCTGCCACCTCGCGCGTCAGCCGCTCGCTCGCGGCGGAGATCCAGGGACGGGGAAAGCGGGCACGCATCACGGTCTCATCTCCCGGTTCGGGCTCGTGCGGTTCGACGGTAAGCAGCGACGGGCGGCCGGCACATCGGATCGACGCCGGGATCGTGCCGTATCGGTCTCGACATTTGTCGCACGAAGGGGGGAGAGTCATGCATGGATCTTCAAGACGTGCTCGAAGACCTCGCTCAGCGGCTGGGCCGCGGACTGTTCGTCGACTCGACGGATGGCCGAATGCTCGGCTACAGCAAGCAGGACGCGCACGCGGACCCGGCCCGCGTCGCCTCGGTCATGTCGCGCCGGGTCGCGCCTGAGATTCGTGAGTGGCAGAACCGGTACGGGATCTCCAAGGCCACGGAGGTCGTCCGCCTGCCCCCGAACGCCGAGCTCGGCATACGGGCCCGCTTCTGTGTCCCCATCCGGCGTGATGGGCGATGCCTCGGCTATCTGTGGACCTCCGCGGACGGTAAGGAGCTCGACGAGACTGCGCTCGGCGCGCTGCAGGGTGCCGCCGCCGAACTGGCCCGGGTCCTGGCAGGGCGGGGCGACGAGCGCGAGGACTTGATCCGCTGGTTGCTCGATCCGGACCGAACCGGGGAAGGAGCCCGTGATCGGCTGGCTGCGCTCGAGCCGTCGCTGCTCTCCTCCGAGGTCCTCATCTGCACCGGCGTGCCGATCAGTCGCCACCGCCAACAGGTGCCCGCCTTGTCCGCCGCCGAGCTGGAGCGCCTCGGCACGGCTCTACCGCGGGCGCTTCCTTGCTTCGTCGCTCCCACGCACGTGACCGCCCTGCTCTTGTCTGGTCCCAGCGGTCCCACGGCCTTGGACGAGGCGCTGCGCAGGTCCGCCCGTCGTCCCTTCGCCATCGGGATCGGTGACCCGGTGCCTTTCGAAGTCTGCGCGGTGCGCGAGGCGTACGGACAAGCCAGGGCGGCGGCCGGGGTGGCCGCGCTGGATCCGGCCTTGCCGCGCGTTCTACCGTGGTCGGGCGCCGGGCCGTACCGCATGTTGCTTCCCGTCGCGCCGGGGCCCGATCCCGTTCTCGTCCCGCTTGAAAGTGATGAAGAGCTTGTGCGGACCCTGGAGACGTACCTCGATGCCGGCTGTGATGTCCGGCGCACGGCGGCGTCGCTGCATCTGCACCGCACCACGGTGTACTACCGGCTCGACCGGATAGCCACGACCCTCGGGGCGGATCTTCGCGACGGGCTGGTGCGCTCCCACCTGCACCTCGCCTTGAAGGCACGTCGTCTCAGCGGCCGGCCCTCAAACGGACACTCCTGGTGATCTGAGCGGCGACATTGATCGTGACCGCCACGACCGTCCTCCCCCGGCGAGTCGTTGAAGGTCCCGCTGCGGGAGTGGCGATCACATGCGGGTTGGGGAGCTCTGTTGACCGCGTGAGGCCGGCGTACCGCGAGCGGCGCGCCGGTGGGCAAGGGTGTGAGAGAGTGCCTGGCCGATACGCTGATGCCATCGTCGCCAGCCCTGCACACAGTGATCGACGCCGCGCTGCGTTCGTGATCGAGCGATCGAGCTGGCTCGCGCGGGATTTTGGTCGCCCGGCCCTGCCACAGCACGATGGCGGTTCTCCCGCCGGCGCGGATTCCTTGGTCACGGCCCAGTCCCACCTGTCAATGACGGGGCCGTGATCAGGGACGCGCGCCGATGGTCAGGCGCAGGTGTAGCCGGACGGCAGGGCGGTGTTGCCGTTGGGCCTGCTCGCTTGGAAGCCGAAGCTGGTGGTGCTGGCTCCCGGCGCGAGCGTGCCGTTGTGGCCGACACTTCTGACCGTGACGGTCTGGCCGCTGGTGGTGACGGTGGCGTTCCACGAGCCGGTCAGGGTGTGCCCGGCCGGCAGGGTGAAGGTGACGGTCCAGCTGGTGATCGTCGAGGTGCTGGTGTTGGTGATGGTCAGCGGCTGGATCACATACCCGTTGCCCCACTGGGACTGCACGGTCGGGGTGGCCGAGCAGGCACCGGTCGTGCCTCCCTGTGTGGTGATCTGGACGGTGTTGGAGACCGGTGAGACGTTACCAGCGGCATCGCGCGCCCGTACCTGGTAGCGGTAGGTGGTGTTCGCAGTCAGGCCCGTGTCGGTGAACGAGGTCGTGGCCGAGGTGCCGATCTGGGTGAACGTGCCGCCCGTCGCGCCGGGAGCGCGCAGGATCTCATAGCCGGTCACACCGGTGTCGTCAGTGGAGGCCGTCCAGGTCAGGCTGGTGCCGGTTGTGGTGGTGCCCGAGGCGGTGAGCCCGGCCGGGGCGGTCGGCGGCGTGGTGTCGCCTCCGGTGGCGGCCGTGGTGAAGGTGGCCGGCGCGGAGTTGCCCGACAGGTTGCCCGCGCCGTCACGCGCCCGTACGTACACCTGGTATTGGGTGTTGGCACTCAGCCCGGTCAAGGTGATCGAGGTGGTGGTGGACTGGCCGAGCTGCGGGTCGGTGGCGCCCTGCTCCCGGTAGACGTTGTAGCCGGCCAAGCCGGAGCCGCCCTGGTCGGTGGACGCGGTCCAGGTCAGCGTGGCACTGGAGGCGGTCACGTTGGACGAGACCGGGGTGCCTGGCGTGCTCGGCGGCGTGGTGTCGGTCGGACTGGTGGTCAAGCCGAAGAACTCGATGGCGTAGAGGGCCATACCGCTCTGCGGAAGGGCATGTCCGGCGCCCTGGATGCTGTACGCCTCCACCTGCACGGTGCCGGACGGATTGGCGTACCGGCTGCGGGTCCAGTTTGCCTGCGGGGTGTCGGTGCTGGTCGGGGTCTGGCTCAGCCCGAACACATTGGTCCACTGCTCGATCGACTCTCGCAGCAGCGAGTAGGGCACGAGGGTGTCGCTGGTGCCGTGCCACAGTTGCATGCGCGGGCGGGGGCCGGAATATCCCGGGTACGCCTGGCGGACCGCATCGCCCCACTGCTGGGGTGTTCGGTCCATGCTCCCGCCGGTGCACCTGCTGCTTCCGGGCGGATAGTCGGAGGCGCTGGCGAAGCAGTTGAAGGGCACGCCCATGAAGGAGGCCCCTGCCTTGAACACGTCCGGGTAGACGGCGAGCATGTGCTGGGTCATCATGCCGCCGGACGAGCTTCCAGTGGCGTAGACCCGGTTCGGGTCTCCCTGATAGTTCCGCTCGACATAGTCGATCATTGAGGTGATCGAGACCGGATCGCTGCCGCCGCCGCGCCGCTTGGCCGCGTCCGACCAGGTGTCGAAGCAGTTGCCGAACCCCGCCGACTGGGTGGCGGTCGGGTAGATGATGATGAAGCCGTATCGATCCGCCAGCGAGGCGAACTCACTGCCCTGGTAGAAGCCGGGACCGGAGCCGCCGCAGCCATGCATCGCGACCACGATCGCCGGCGAGGCCGGGTGCGAGTCAGGCACATAGACGTGCATCCGCATGTTGCCCGGGTTGTTGCCGAAGCTGGTCACCTCCACCAGGGTGGCGGCGACGGCCGGCGATCCGAGTACCACGGTCATGACGGCAAAGAGCGCCGCGGCGCAGGCACCAGCCAGCACCGTGGTCAATCGTCTCATTCGCGCTCCTCCTCTCCATATCCGCGGCGCGCCGCGGATCGGTCCGCCGCGTATTGACGTCGGTCGCTGGAAAATAGAAGGGCCACGACCCACCGTCAATGCACGCTTGGTGCGCATGCCCGCCGGTTCACCTGGCAGAGAGCCGTTTTCCCTGGTTATCAAGTAACTTGCTATCAAGATCCTTGATATGGGTGTGGGAAACTTACATTGGAGCCTGTTCTGACGGGGCGCGATATCGTCTCCTGGTGACCGATCCGGGTGTCCCCGCGGCCGCTGCGCCGGACGCACCGCCGCCCCGTGTGAGCTACCTGGTGTTCCGGCTGGAACGCCGCATCCGCGCCTGCCTGGATGAAGCGCTCGCCCGGCACGGCATGACGACCACCGAATACATGGCGCTCAGCGAGCTGCGCCTGCGCGACGCCCCGTCCTCGGCCGACCTGGCCCGCATCGCCTTCGTCACCCCGCAGGCGATGAACCTGGTCATCCGCGATCTCGAACAACGCGGCCTGATCCGCCGCGACCCGCATCCCCGTGGCGGCCGCGCTCTGCGCACCCGCCTTACCCCGAAAGGCCTGAGCACCCTTCGACGATGCGACCGCTCCCTCGACAGCATCGAAGCCGTCATGCTCGCCGAGATCGACGACCCGGACCGCACGACACTCGCGGAAGCGCTCACGCTGTGCGCCCGGGCCCTCCATCCGGACATGCGGCTCCCTTGACGGACACATCCGCGATGGAGGTGATGTTGCCGGCCTGGTCGTAGGCGTAGCTGGCGTCGCGGTCGATACCGGTCTGGCCCTGGCGGTCGACGCGTGAGGAGGCCAGGCGCTGGGTGCCGTACTGGTAGGTGTAGGTGAACCAGGCCTTCTTGCCGGCGGCCGAGCCGACTTCGTACTGCTCGACCTTGCCGGTGTGGGTGTAGGTGGTGCCGGTGACGTAGGTGGACAGGTTGGAGCCCATCGTCGGGCGCAGCAGTTCGTCGTAGCCGTAGGTGACAGCAGGGGGCACACCAGGTGCAGGCGAGTCCCCGGAAATGCCGGGAGTGACTGGCGCAGTAGCCGTATTCGGCCGATCCGGCGAGTCGGCTGCGCCATGCGGTCTCCACCGAGCGCCCGCACTCGACCGGGCGTCGATGGGGAAGGCCTTGGATCCCCTCGGTGGCCGTTGGCCAGAGCACAACATTCACCGCGGGCCTCGATGAACGGAAGAAGAACGGAAGGGGAACGGAAGAACAGTGGCGTAATTTCCTTCTGTCCGGGCTCAAGCCACGTCTTCTGCGCAATGAGTTGACCTGCCGTCGTCCTTCGACATGCTGAACGCCAGTACGTCGCGCCCGGTCGAAGCCACTAGATCGGTAAGTGCGGCTGGAGTATTGCGGCACCGTACGTGTTTCATGCCCATTGTTCCAGGTGGCACATACATCACGCGGTACATGTCATATTCCATGACTTCGCGAAGGAGAAGAGTGTCAGCATTCAGTCGCGGGCCCATTCGACGACGGGTTGCCGGTGTGATCGCAATGGCGCTCGTGCCGTTGATGGTGGCGGTCGGGGTGGCCTGGGCCGCCACCACCGACAATATGTTCCCGACCCTGCAGACCGGCAGTAACTGCTGGCTCGGCATGGGCCATTATCCGTGTCAGACCGACAACCGCGAGGTCTATTTCTACATGGACAGCAGCGGCGAATACAAACTGGAGTCCGAAGACCGGTCGGTGGTGAACGCCGCCATTGACGGAGAGTACCGTCCCACGGCTTTGGCCTTCCACTACGACTCGTCGCCGGTGTTCGAGGGGAGCGGAGAGACCGACATCATCTACCAGGAGGGCTCGACCGGCCTCCCGGACAGTGTGGCCGGTAGGACGTGGTGCAATGCGGACGGCGACCGGCCGTACAACTGCGATCAGCAGTACATTCGCATTCGGGGCGCCGGGGCTTACCACTACGCGAGAGTGTGCCATGAGACCGGGCACGCCGTCGGCCTGCAGCACGGCGACAACGCCAGCCCCCGGCTCAGCAAGACCGATTCCCGCCTCGGCTGTCTGGTGACCCCTTCCACCGGCCATAACGACCTTGGCGCCAATAACCGGGAGAACATCAATGGCGCTTATTAGGAGGGCCTCGGTGAAGCGTTTTGCGTATATCGCAACCGGTATCGGAGCTGCCGCGGCTCTCGCCGTCGCAGGAGTCGCCACTGTAAATGCCGCCGCCGACGGCGCGCCCGCGCCGCGCCGGATCGTGATGGCCGAGGGAGACGACCGCCTGCCCAGCATCACGGCCACGGACTGGGTGACGTACGCCGACCATGTGGTTGTCGTCAACGCCACCTCCGAGCAGACGATCCCGCCCGCCCAGATCGAAATCGAGCGAGGGGAAGGATTGATCGGGCGGAAGGTGAATCTGGAGGTCAAGGAAGTGCTGTGGTCGCGGGCGGACGCGGCCCAACCGGCCCCGAAGGGGTGGGAGTACAACGCCTCCGGTTGGACCTTCACCGAGGGGAACCTGAACAGTCCGACCGTGACGGCCATATACGATCGGCCGCGTATCGAGCCAGGGCACCAGTACATCCTGGCCGTCGCCTGGGAAGGGCCGCACTGCGCCGAGGGCGACACTCCGGAGCCCGCGAAGTGGATGGGGCTCGGTGAGGGTTCGGAGTTGCCTTTCGACGGCGACGTCATCGGCCAGGGCGAGATGGAGGGCCGTGCGCAGAGCGTCACCGAGGCGCGCACGCTGGCGGCCGACGCCGGTCCGGACGCCGGGCTGGAAGAGGAAATGGCAGGCAACCGCGCGGACGCCCTCGCCGCCAAGCTGAAGGCGACCCCGCCTGGGGAAAGGCAGCAGTTCGGACCGCCGCCGACGGCCGCCTGCGGCTGACCACGACGGGCCCCTGTTAGCTGGCTACTCAGAGTGGGCCGCCAGAGGCGCGATAGGACGTCGTGTCGCAGGGATGTCCTGCGCCGGTTGAACTCGGCGCAGGCGTTCGAGCTCTGGTCGACGTTCTGCATGTGGTTGGCCCGTCATGGTGACCCAAGAGGTGCACGTCTTCGTCGGCCCGCTTGCCGACGCCTGGCTCCAGGCCGCTGCCACCGACGATGACCTGCGCGCCGCCTTTGCCACTGTGGACGCCCTCACCTGGGGCGGAGGCGCTCTCCGACGGCCTGGCCACCCTCGTCGGCGAAGGCGGACACCGCCTGACCGGAGCCCAGCGCCAGCCGCTCGCTCTGGCCCGACTGGTGCCGGCCAACCCCGCCGTGGCGGTCCTCGCCGAGGCCACGGCCGAGGCGGGCAGCGTCGGCCCCGCGCGGTGGAACGCGCCGTGGAACGCGCCGTGGACAGCGCCATCGACGGCAGGACCGCCCTCGACGCCGCCCACCGCCTCACCCCACCGACCGCGGCGTCCTCCTGAAGGACGGGCGCAGCGAGGAACGCGGCTCCCTCGCCGCCTGCGCGGCGACTTCGAGAGCGAGCGGCACTCTCGGGAAGGAGGCCCTCTCCGCTGCTCCCCGACAGGAGTGAAAGCCTCGGCTTGGAAGAGCATCACCGACGTTCCGGACCGCCGGAAGGCCGTCAGGTCGGCGTAACCGGGCTCGTACTCCTGGAACTGCGGAGTCGCGCCACCGGTGACACGGCGCCCCACCTCGTTGGCCGTCCTCGGTACCTCAGTACCGCAGCCTCTGGAGAGGCGCTTCCGTCACGGCCATCATGGCGTGCGCCCCGGCCAGGCGGCATGCTTGGCCGGAGCGCTCACGCGGCGATCGAGTGATCTGAGGGCGTCAGTATCCGGCCTTCACGGTGATTCCGCTGAAGTCCTGGTCCGCGTAGAGGGAGATGTAGTGGTAACCCGATCTCGGGTTGGCGATGGTGAGGGTCTCGGAGTTGCCGGCGTTCGTCGAACGCTGGGTGTTCTGCGTCGTCGTAGCCCAGGCACTGTCGCTGTAGTACAGGTCGGCGTTGCCGGTGCCGCCCGAAACCGTGATGGCGAGCTTCGCGGTGCCCTCCGGGATGTTCAGGTAGAAGTAGGCGTAGTTGCCCGAGGTCGCTGCCACATTGCTGCGCGTGCAGTTCCGGCCGAGCTGACGGGTATCGATCCCGGTGCACTCGCCTCCGTCGCCTGTGCCATCGGACGCGATCGCGGACAGCCATGAGTACCAGTCGTCGTTGTAACGGCCGCCGATCGTGCTGGTGAGGAAGGTGCGGGCCTCGTCGTAGTCGCCGGTCCGGTAGTGGCCAAGCAGAGTGGTCATGTCGGCCGGGTGCTTTTCGAGCATGTACCACACGGCCAGATATCCCCACCGGTAGGTACGGTTCGTGTCGGTGTTCTCATAGGTGGTGTCGAACAGCGTGTTGAGCGGGTAGGTCTTCTTGCCCGCCTCCTTGATCGCGGCCTCGTAGGTCTCCTTGCGGTAGGAGTAGGAGATGTACTCGGCGAACCCTTCGATCCACCAGACCGTCGGGGTCCTGGTGCCGGCGGCGAAGTCGCCGTACATGTCGAAGCGGCCGTCGAGGTAATGCGTGTACTCGTGGTTCAGGTTCCAGATGTCGAACTCGGGGCGCTTCCACTCGGCCTCGTAGGCGATGAAGCGCGGCTGGTTACCCGCGACGTTCGGCTCGCCTTCCAGGTACATGCCGCCGTTGTCGGTGCTGATGCCGAATATCTGACCGGCGTAGATCTGGTAGTCGGTGCTCGAGTGGAAGACGTTGACCTCGATCGTGATGTTGTTGTCGTCCGCGACCGCGCCGTTGTCCTTCACCACGCCGTGGAAGAACGCGTCCTGGCCCTTGAGGCTGGCGCAGGCCCGGTCGAGCTGGTCCTGAGTCATGACCTGGGCGCGGAACTTGATACTCGGGCTGCAGGTGAAACCGACCCTCAGGACGGCTTCCTTGAGCCTGTTCGCCAGGTCGCACGTTTGGTAATAGGAACAGCTCGCCTTGTCGTAGGAGTCGGTCATCCCGGCCACGGCGACCCAGAGCGCAGCGGTGGGGCCGGTCATCTGGCTCTTGCCGAGCAGGCCCTTCAGCATCGGCTTGACCTTGGCCTGCAGCGACTGGTGCTGCAGGAACCGGCCCAGTTCCAGGCCCGCGTTCGAGGTGAGGTGGAAGCGTTCCGTGCCGAGCAGGTCGAGGTGCTTCGTCGCGAAGCCGTTCAACGTGTCCAGCACGCTCGGGTCGGCCTGAACGGCGGCGACGAACTCGGGGAGGTAGTGGCCACGAAACAGAATCGTGTAGACGTTGTTGACCGCCGCGACCATCCAGTAGTGCGCGTCGTAGGAGCTGCCGTAGGAGTTGAGCATCCGCTTCACGACAGCGAGGTAGCGGGCGTTCTCCCTGGCGCTGTCGATCAGGGTGACCGATTCGGCGAGGACCTCACCGCTCGCGTCGCTGACCGTCCCGGACTTGGCGTTGCCGAAGAAGGAGTCCAGGCCGGCCTTGATCGCGGTCTTCAGGCCCGGGCCGTAGTCGCCCACGTCACCGGAGCGGTAAAACTGCACGTAGTAGCCCGCGCGCAAATAAAGCACGATCTGGGCTGTGCCCAGGCTGTTGTCGCCCGGATACCGCGCACCGTCGTCGCGCAGCGCGTACGCGACGGTGGTCATCTGTGATTCGCGGAACGCATAGTAGGCATCGCTGCCGCTCAGGTCGAACAGGGTGTTGATGCAGTCGGTGCCGACGGACCTGATCTGCCGGACGAGGCCGCTCCCGGTGCGGCTGGTGAAGTCGCTCGCATTGCACGGTGCGGTGGCCTGAGCACTCTTGAGCGCCTTCATGGATGGCCGGCTGGGCGCCAGATTCTTCGGCGCGTCATAGTCCTGCCGCAGCGCGTCCTTCGACGTCGGCAGGGGAGCGCGCAGGGTGACAGGGAGTGGGGCCCGCTGGGTGTGCCACGCTCCGTCGTCGGCGGTCGTCACGCGGGTCGGCGCCGGCCCGTTCGACGGTTGATCGGGAGGCGGCGTCGTGCCATCCGTGCCGGCCTTCGCCGGTACGGATGGCACGAAGACCAGGCCGATGGCTAATCCCAAGGCGGACAAGAACACGAGCAGTTTGGACAGTGATCTGCCGCCGGCAGATCGTGGCTGGGGCATCCTCACGGACAACCTCCTGGGGCTTGGCACTGGCTGTGAGGTTGGGGCTGGTCAGCCGGGACAGGGAGGTACGGCGGTTCGCCTGGACCGCCTGCCTTCGAAACCGGAGGCAGGCTTTCGTGTGTCCGTAGTGTGAATGCCGGGAAAAACCTCCGATCATAAGCCGATGCATCAATCTGAGTTATGGCGCGCTCCTTCGCGACGGGACACGGCCGAAGCCCCCTGGCCGTCGACGGTCGGAGAGCATCCGCGGCTGGGATGTGCGGCGGGGATGTGCGGCGGGTCGTGGCGCGACCGGCCGTTGGCCGGGGGCATGGAACATCCAGGGGGTATCCGCATGGATGTGAGGTCGCCCGAGTCGCTGCTTCTCTGCGCGCGCCGCGCGTAGCGTGTGGCGTAGTCATTGACTATGTGTTCAGGAGGCGGCAACTGATATATCACATAGCTTATGGAGCTTGAGCTCAGGCATCTCCGCGTGGTCTGCGCGATAGCCGAGATGGGTAGCGTGAGCGGTGCCGCTGCCCGCCTCGGCCTGTCGCAACCGGCCATGACGAACCAGCTGAGGAAGATCGAGAAAGTCATCGGCGGAGAGCTGTTCGTCCGCAGCCGTACCGGCGCGGCCCCCACAGCGCTGGGTAACCAGGTCGTCGCCAGGGCCAGGATCGTGCTGGCGGAGATCGACGGGCTCTTCGGCGACCTGCGTGACGCGCATGCCCCCGCGACCGGACTCCAGCTCGGCAGCATCCACACGGCCTGCGTGTCGAGCATGGTAGATCGGGTGGGCGAGGCGATCCTCGGACGCGCCATCTCCCTGCGGATCGAGCCGTCGGCCGCGCTCCTGGCGGACGCGCTGGCCCAGGGCCGACTCGACGCCGCGCTCATCGGCATGGTGGAGGGCTTCGGCGTCACGCCGGGCCCGCCTGTAGTCAGCAGGATGCTGATCCCCCGATACCCGTTCTTCGTCGCCCTCCCGGCCGGGCACCCGCTGGCGGGGAAGGGCGAGATCGAGCTCGCAGACCTGCGCGAGGAGTCGTGGATCAGCCCACCGGGGGCCGACGACGGTTCGCTCGCGGCGCTGCGGGCATCCTGCCGCGCCGCCGGGTTCGAGCCTGACATCCGTTACGACGCCCCGAGCGGCGGCGGCCACCACCTGGTCGCCGCCGGTCACGCCGTCCGATTGGTAGATCCCACCTGGCCCGCCCGCGAGGGCACGGTTGTGCTTCCTCTGTCAGGAGAGCCCCAGGTCGGCCGGCTCGTCATGGCCTGGCGCCGGGACCACCTCAGCCCGCAGGCCGCCGCAGCGATCTACCGCGGCCTGGCCATCGCGTTCAAGGATCACGTGGACGACAACCCTGTCTTCCGCCGATGGTGGGACACCCACCCGGAGACCCACCCTCTCTTGTGACAGGGTTCGCTCTTCCCGCATCCTCCTGGTTTGTGCGTTTCCGTAGTATGCCCGCCATGACGACAATGCTGATCGGCTTCGTCGCCTTCGCCACCGCACTCACGTGTGTGACCTTCGGGGTCAAAGAGCTGCGGCTGATCTCCCGGTTACGGCGGTACGGCGTGCACGGACGGGGCAGGGTGATCGGGGCGGTCGTGGATGACTCAGCCCAGCATCCCGTCATCGCCTACCTCGACGGGCAGTCGCAGGCGGCCCGAGTCTTCACCACGCGCTATCGCGTCCTGCCCATCGTGCTGGCCGGCATCGCGGGCCTGATCTCCCTCGGCGCCGGGATCGCCGTCATCGCCGTCATCATGGCGTGAGCCGGACCTTCGTGCGAAGAAAGGCGAGCAGCTGCCGTGGATCGTGCCGCTGCTGCCGAAGGTGGAGCGGGCCGAAATGGGAGTTCCAGCGGCTCATCGAGCAGGACCTGATCGACTACGCCAGGGTGGACATCGCCGTGGCGGCCGGGCTCACCGAGGCCAGGAAGATCGCCGCCATGTGCGAGGCGCACTACGTCAAGCCGGCCACCCACACTCGGCCCGGTGACGGCGGCCTCGTCGTTGCACCTGAACCTGGCTTCACCGTACATCGGAGTGCAGGAGCACCAAGCCCTGCCCGAACTGCCGGACGTGTTCACCGCCCGGCCGGTGGTCCGAGGAGGTCGCTTCGAGATCCCCGACCTGCCCGGCCTCGGCGTCGACATCGACCGGGCCGAGGCCCGGAAATATCAGGCCATCGCCGCTGAACGCCCCCACCTGCGCACCCGTGACGGCGCCTTCACCAACTGGTGAGGGTTCTTGCTCGCGAACACTCCCGACCTGGCCGGCGGCGCGTGCCTGCGCAGCACCTGATTCTCGTGACGGAGCACCAGCAGCTCAACTTTGAAGAACGTACAGCTCAAGCCCTATGCACGGGTACGGCGCGGCGCCGCTCCGCGAGGCGCGCAAGCGGCTCAACTCCTGCCCGTTCCGTTGACGGCCTTCACTTTGCTCCCTTGAGCATCTATCGGTTTAAGTGGTTTGCAAGTGGCACAATACAGACTCTCCTCACCAATCACACTGCCGTCGGCTTGGGCGGCAGGAAGGGAAGACATCGTGCAGCTAGGCAAGAAGCTCACTGCCGTGGCCGCTTGCGTTTTTATGGCGAGCGGGGCGCTGGCTACGGCGTCTCCCGTGGCAGCTGCTGCGGCTACATCGGCTACTGCGGGGGAAAGTCAAGCACGTTACTATTACGGTGCCATCGCTGTGGCGCGGAACGGCCGTACCGGCAGGTCCTGGGACTACAGAACAGTGGGTGCCGCCAAACGGCGGGCACTGAGAGAATGCGGCCGCTCCAGCTGCAAAGTCCTCGTCACCTTCGTCAACGGGTGCGGCGCTGTCGCCTACAATTCCAGGAGAAACGTCTTTTGGGGCGGCAGGGGGAGCACGCCCGCCAGGGCGAAGAGGAACGCCATCGCCAATGCGGGCGGCGGTCGTTGGATCGCCTACCAATGCACCAGGCGCTGGCGGTAACGCTGGTACGGCAGCCATTCTTAGGTAGTTGAGCTGGATGTATGCGGTGGTCGGGCGGGCTCGGTGATGGAACCAGCGGGCGCGTGCTTGGTGGCGGCGTTGAACAGTGCGCCTGCCGATAATGGTGTTCGACCGGATGACGGGGCATGCGAGCCACCGTGGTGACCGGAAACACCTCCGCCGGCCGGCGACATTAGCCGCGAGCCACAGCCGGTCGGCGTGACTGTGCCTGCCGAAAACTCCGTCCGTGCAGTTCAAGCGGCACGGGAGCATTCGTGAAGGACTCCACCCGGCCGGTTCTCGGGATGGCGTCAGCCGGCGACCCCGACCAGCAGCTTGGCGCTCCTCAGCCCCATGCCCTTCGGACGAAGGCTTCGCAGAGGTGCCACCGCCTACTCCATCCCGATCCCGATGCCCGCACTCCGGCAGAGCTAGAGAAGCCCTCTGGAGGTGAACGCGGCACGTACGGCTGCCGCGGCAGTGTCGCCGCCGTGCCGCTGTGCCGCGTTCACCGTGGCCTCGGCCGCCGCCTTGAAGGTGGTGTCCTTGGCGAAGTCGAACTGCGCGTCGATGATGACCGTGCTGCCCAGCGTGTCACCAAGCCTGGTGCGGATGTCGTACAGGGCGGACGACCAGATCTCGCCGTCCGCGTGCACCTCGCCGACCATGTCCTCGGGGTAGTGCTTGGTGCCGTCCAGTCGGCGCAGGCAGTGCGGGGCCCTTGACGTGTAGGAGACCGAGTCCCAGTCGGCCACGCATGCCTCGGGAGTCCGCGTGGGAACGCCGGTCTTCCAGCTGCTGACGGCCACGGCGAGGTAGTCGCCGAAGGCCTCACCGATCGCGCCCGATTCCAGGGTCGTGCCGAAGCCGGTCACCTGGCCGTCCTGCACGGAGTGGCCGTACTCATGGACGATCACCTCGCCGTCCTCGGCGTCGTCCACGCCTCCCTTGCCGAGGGTGATGTTGGCCTTGTCCTCCCTGAAGAAGGAGTTGTCGCCGCCGTACTGGTTGATCCGCAGCTC
This sequence comes from Nonomuraea sp. NPDC003201, assembly GCF_053590415.1. Classification (NCBI taxonomy): domain Bacteria; kingdom Bacillati; phylum Actinomycetota; class Actinomycetes; order Streptosporangiales; family Streptosporangiaceae; genus Nonomuraea; species Nonomuraea sp. NPDC003201. The sequence goes on along the minus strand of NZ_JBSFTC010000214.1, from coordinate 3,455 downwards.
GATCTGGCGCTGGTTCACCGGGCGCAGCCGGGAGCCGAAGCCCAGTGACTGGATGTAGTGCTGGGCGGTGGTGACCCAGTAGTAGCCCATGACCTGCTCGAACTGGTCGGTGTCGCGGTGCCAGGCAGGGAAGGCGCCGTCCACGGTCTTGGCGGCCTTGCCGGTCTCGCTCTTGACCCTGACGTAGCGCCCGGTGAGAGTGCCGGAGCCGTCCAGGTCGGTGAGGGTGACGGTGCGGTACGCCGGGTCGAAGGCCGCGCCGTCGCGGTCGTGGTCGTCGACGAGGGACTCGTCGCCCGTGCTCTGGACCGCGTTGGGGTAGAAGACGGTGGCGGTCGGTTCGGTCGTGGCCTGGGCGGCGCCCGGCGTGAGGAGCGCCGTGATGGTGCCGACCGCCAAGCAGGCCGCAGTCATACGACGTTGGGGGGTGCTCACTGTAGATCCTCCAATTGGTGGGAATCCGGTGAACTTACGGGATTAATGATCCTTTTGTCACCCCCCGTGTCCGTACGGCAACGTCTGTCCCCATCGACGTTCAGAGAACCGGGTCAGCGGTCGATCCCCGGTCCTGACCGAATCGACTCCCCGCATAGGGACGCGGCGCCGCGGGAATGGCACCTCCTGGCCTGGAGGACGCCGGAGGGACCCGGCCGGATGTACTGCCCCCGTCGCGCCACGCGACGAGACAGGAGGCTTCACCGTGAACCCCACCACGTCCGTGAGCGAAGCCGGCCGAACGTTTGCCACGCCCGCCGCGTACACCGACGAGACCCGCCTTCACGAGGCACTCGCGCTGCTGCGCCGTGAATCTCCCGTCCACCGCGTGGAGGTCCCCGGATACACCCCGTTCTGGGCGGTCACCCGCCACGCCGACGTGCTGGAGATCGAGCGGGACCATGCCCTGTGGCTCAGCGCCCCGCGCCCCGTGCTGAGGACCGCGGACCTCGACGCCGCACTCGAAACGCGCCGGGCGCGGGGGACCGCGCTCAGGAGCATCGTCCACATGGACGATCCGGAGCACCGCGTCCTGCGCGCCGTCGGGGCCGACTGGTTCCGCCCCAAGGCCATGCGCGCCCTGGAGGCGCGGGTCCGAGAGCTCGCCCGCCTGCACGTGGACCGGATGGCAGAGTACGGCGGCGCGTGCGACTTCGCCCGCCAGGTCGCCGTGCACTATCCGCTCTACGCCATCCTTACCCTGCTGGGCCTGCCCGAGTCGGACTTCCCACGCATGTTGCGGCTCACGCAGGAGCTGTTCGGCCAGCACGACGAGGAGACCGGGCGCGGCGGCAGCCCGCAGGGCCACACCTCCGTGCTGGAGGACCTCTTCGCCTACTTCCACGAGCTGACGGCCGAGCGCAGGGCCAGGCCGACCGGCGACCTCGCCTCGGAGATCGCCAACGCCCGCATCGACGGCCGGCCGCTGGACGACAACACCGCCGCCTCCTACTACATCCTCATTGCCACGGCCGGGCACGACACCACCAGCTCCACCATCGCGGGCGGCCTGGAGGCGCTCATCCGGCACCCGGACGAGCTGCGGCGACTGCGGGACGACCCCGGCCTGCTGCCGACGGCCGTCGAGGAGATGATCCGGTGGGTGAGCCCTGTGAAGGAGTTCATGCGCACCGCCTCCGCTGACACCCAGGTCAACGGCACGCCAATCAGGAAGGGCGAATCCGTGCTGCTGTCGTACCCGTCGGCCAACAGGGACGAGGAGGTCTTCGCCGACCCGTTCCGCTTCGACGTCGGCCGCGACCCCAACAGGCACCTGGCCTTCGGCTTCGGCGTCCACTACTGCCTGGGCGCCGCGCTCGCCCGCATGGAGATCCGCGCCCTCTTCGCCGAACTCGTCCCCAGGCTGGCGAGCGTCGAGCTCGACGGCGAGCCCGTGTGGACCGCCACCACCTTCGTCGGCGGGCTCAAACGCCTGCCCATCCGCTACGTCATGAAGGACGGCTGAGCGTGCCGACTCGGGCGAGACCGCTGTCGGCCGTGCTCGGTGCGTGCTCGTACGCCCCGTCACACGCCGTCAGGACCCGGCACCGCCTGACACGCGAAATACGCTGAGGCGGGACGAACCATCATCTAACGTCACTGCGCGACACTAAAAGATCCGCGGCCCTCTTGCCCCGCGGCGATGCCTTTGGTCCGTTCCTGCTCTTGGCCGTTACGTCCGGGACGAAAGCTCAGTTCGGTCCTCGTCCTTGTGCGCGAGTCGGGACTCAACAAGTTCTCAACAGCCTCTCAACACCCGCGGGGCTACGTTCTCCGCATCCGGTACGACCAAGGAGAGGCAATGCGAACGATTAAGACCACCATCCTCGGTGCCGCGGTCGTGGCCGCCGGACTCGCGGTCGGAGCCCCTGCCCAGGCGGCCCCCACGGCGAACTCCAGCACGGCCGCCGCGGCCCCCACGGCGAACTCCAGCACGGCCGCCGCGGCCCCCGCAGCCGTCACCGCCGCGACCACCGCGACCTCGTGCCAGATCCGCGTCTACAAGCCGGAGATGCGCAGGGGGCACGTGGCGGCGACCTCGTGGGCCCCGGGGTGCCGGCGGACCGCGCGGGTCTCCATCCAACTCCAGCGCAAGCGCTGGTGGGGCTGGCAGAAGATCGCGAGCACGACCTACAGCGCCCCAGGGCCGAAGACCCTGTACAAGGGGTGCAAGCGCGGCACCACGTTCACCTACCGCCTGATGGGGCACCTCATGGGGGGCGGCAACGGATACAGCCCCACCATGCGGGCCAAGTGCCCCTGACCGGCCCGTCGGCAACCAAGATCGCTTCCTTGGGCCGCGCCATACCGTGGGCCCGCAGTGACCCGTACTGGCGGTGGCGGCGAACCTGACCCCCGAGGAGCACGACAAGCCCCGCACCTCCTGGCCTCCATGTCCAGGAGGTGCGGCGGTTTTGGGGCATGAGCGGTGCGACAGCGAATGGCATGGCCGACGCCGGCGCGGCTCGTCCATTCAGTGATCTCCTCGATCGAGGTGGCCGCCCCGGTCCGGCCCTGCCATCGGACCCTCATCTTCGAAGCTCTCCGTCCGGGGCGATGGCGATCGTGACCCGGTAGTGGCGGGGCGGCTCGTCGACGGGTTGGCCGTCGGCCTCGATCCAGGCATGGGCGCCGAACGGGTGGACCCGTATGCCCGCGCACCAGGTGGGCCAGCATCCGCGCAACCGGCACAGCAGGGCGGCGGCGATGGAGCGGGGCAGGCAGCCTTCCCCGGCGCACGACAGGCTGACCGCGATCACCGCGTCCCGCGCCGCTCTGGCCTGCTCGGCGCTCGCGGGCGCGGCGCCGCGACGGGCGAACGTCAGCACCGCGCGGATGCGGGCCGGCGGCAGGCGGGCGATCAGGTGCGCGGCGGTGCCGGATGGCCGTTTGGTGGGGAAAGCTCCGGGAGAAGGGCTTTTCGCTACGCTTCGTGCATTTGGTGCCCAAGGGGCTGGGGC
>NZ_JBSFTC010000213.1:0-20208 GCF_053590415.1 Nonomuraea sp. NPDC003201 | reverse complement strand
CGGGGGCCGGGGTCCGGGGTCCGGGGTCCGGGGTCCGGGGTCCGGGGTCCGGGGTCCGGGGTCCGGGGTCCGGGCGGCGAGGTTCGGGGGGCGTAGCTATGCGCGGAGAGCCGGGCGCTTCGGGCGCCCGGCTCTCTGCAAAAGGATCTGCGGGGAGATCCTGCGCCGGCGGCAGGATCTCCCCGGTCAGATCTGGCGGGTCAAGGCTTCGCGGAGGCGGTCGTTCGCCCGCTGGACCTTGCGCCGCGCACGCTGCACACGGGTGACGCGCGCGATGAGGCGTTGCTCCTCCGCCTCGCGGTGGAGGGTTTGTATTCGGTCACTCACCAGGTCATGGATGAGATCCGGCACTGCTCGGCTCCTCGTGATCTGAGTGCTCATTGGTTTGTTCGCTTTCTGGTTGAAGGTGCGGTGTTCAGGCAGCGACCGGGTGCTTGCGGGGACGCCCGCGCGGACGCTTACGGGGAACGATCGCTCCCCTGAGGATGAGTTCGCCGCCCCAGACGCCCCACGGCTCCTCGCGCTCGAGCGCGCGGGCCAGGCAGGCCTTCTGGATCGGGCAGCCGCCGCAGAGAGCCTTGGCGAACTCGACGTCCTCCGGCGACTCGGCGAACCACAGGTCAGGGTCGGTACGGCAGGGGATCTTGGCTTCGTCGATCAGGTCCATGATCGTCTTCGCCCCCATCTGCTTTCTCCTTTTGTTCAGATCTTTTTGATCTTGGTCGGGCACCTCGTAGGTGGTCGGGAATCACGGACAAATAAGTAAGGCCGCGGATCCGTCTGAGGATCCGCGGCCTGGGGGCTGTACGCCGGTCAGGTTATGACCGGTGTATCCCTCCAGGGTTGCGGACCCCACAGTCCACCATTGGTGAGCTGGTAAGCCGGCAGTTCGATACGTGCGGTGTAGACAGGAGCAGCTGGCGTGGCAGCGCCAAAGTGGGCGCGCGCGCGGTGGGCGGCGGCCTGGCTACGGGCAGACTTCTCCTGCCGCAGCTTGGTGGGACCGTCAACGAGTCTCACCGAGTTACGGCATGCGGAAGCGAGCCACTGCGTAGCTGCCATCTGAATGCTGATCACGGTGACTCACCTCCACCCTCTGGATCGTCGGAACAGTAGTGTCCGACTCGCTTGACCATGACCCTAAACCGGGAACCCGGGAAGGGGCAACATATTTTCTACCTGCGATTTTGTTACATTGACCGCGCCTGGCGGCCTATTGCACGCGGCGTGTCGGCACTATTTCGTCAGGCGGATCATGGCCTCTTGGACGACCGAGACCACGAGCTCCCCCGAGGCAGTGAACATCTCGCCGCGTGCGAGTCCCCGAGCTCCCCCCGACCAGGGGGATTCCTGAGCATAGAGCAACCAGTCGTCGGCCCTGAAGGGACGGTGGAACCACATGGCGTGGTCCAGCGAGGCGCCGGAGACGTTGGAGGCGCCCCAGGCCATGCCGTGGGCCAGCAGGATCGTGTCGACCAGCGTGAAGTCGGACGCGTACGCGGCCAGCACCACGTGCAGGAGCGGGTCGTCGGGCAGGTCCGCGTGATAGCGGAACCACACGTTGGTCTCGGCGCTGCGCAGGTCGGGGTTCTTGAACGCCTCCCAGGTGAGCGGCGAGACGTACCTGGCGTCCACCGGGCGGGGGCGCGAGAACCACTCGCGGAGCTCGGGGTGATCGCCGACCGCCTCGAACATCCGCTCCCGGAACGTGGGGAGCGTCTCGGGGTCGGGCACCTGCGGCATGACGGACGCCTGATGCGTCACACCCTCCTCGGCGATGTGGAACGACGCCGACATCGTGAAGATCGCCTTGCCGTGCTGGACGGCGACGATCCTGCGGGTGGTGAACGAACGGCCGTCGCGGAGGCGGTCGACGTTGTAGATGATCGGGATGGAGGGGTCGCCCGGCCGGATGAAGTAGGCGTGCAGAGAGTGGACGTGACGGTCCTTCGGCACCGTACGGCCGGCCGCCACGAGGGCCTGGGCCGCCACCTGACCACCGAAGACGCGCTGGATACGTTCCTCCGGGCTCCGTCCCCGGAAGATGTCGAGCTCGATCTGCTCCAGGTCGAGCAGATCCAGCAGCTCCTTCAGCGCCTCGTTCACGTATTCGTCCCCCTTGGGCTCTCGGGTGTTGGGGACAAGTCTGACGTGCCCCTTATATGGGACTAAAGCGGGGCTGTCAGTCGGCGCGACAGAGAGACAGGACGGCCTCGCCGTACCGGTCCACTTTGATCTTGCCGATGCCCGCTATCGACAGCAGCTCCTGCTCCGTGGAAGGCGCGCGCTCCGCGATGGCCTGGAGGGTCACGTCCGTGAAGACGACGTACGGCGGGACCTTGGCCTCCTTGGCGGTGGCGGTGCGCCAGGCCTTCAGGCGTTCGAGGAGGGCCTCGTCGTAGTCCGCCGGGCACGTGGAGCACCGCCCCAGCTTCTGCTCAGCGGCCGCCACCAGCGTCTTCGCGCACACCCGGCAGCTCACCGGCGCCGCCACCGCACGCCGTTCGCGGGGGGCGGTCGAGACGCGGGGTGGGGACGACGAGGAGGTGCGGGAGCCGAGACCGTCGAGGAAACGGGAGGGACGGCGGGTCCTGCGGGCGCCGGGGGCGCGGGCGCCGGCCCAGGAGAGGGAGAGGTGCTCCCGGGCTCGGGTGACGCCCACGTAGAGGAGGCGGCGCTCCTCCTCGATCTGCTCCGGGGACTCGGCGTAGATGATGGGGAGCATGCCGTCGGTCAGGCCGACCAGGAAGACGGCGTCCCACTCCAGGCCCTTGGCGGCGTGGAGCGAGGCCAGGGTGACGCCCTCCACGGGCGGGGCGTGCTGCTCGGAGGCCCGGCGCTCCAGCTCGGCCACGAACGCGGGCAGGTCGCCGCCCTCGGCCGCCATGTCCTCCGCCAGGTCCGCCAGCGCCTTCAGGGACTCCCACTTCTCCCTGGCCTTGCCGCCGCCCGGCGGGGACGGGGTCAGGCCGACGCCGGTCAGGATGTGGTGGACCTCGGCGGCCAGCGGCTCCCCGGCATAGGCGCGGGCCGCGCCGCGCAGGAGGACGACCGCCTGCCGGACCTCCGGGCGGTCGAAGAAGCGCTCGGCGCCGCGCAGCACGTACGGGATCTCGGCCTTGGACAGGGCCTCCTCGTACGCCTCCGACTGCGAGTTGACGCGGAACAGGATCGCGATCTCCCGCGATGGCACGCCCTTGTCCATCAGCTTCCTGATCGCGCGGGCCGCACCCGCCGCCTCGGCCGGCTCGTCGTCGTAGTCGGAGATCGACGGCTTGGGGCCGTCGGGGCGCTGGGCCACCAGGTCGAGCCGGTGCGGAGATCTGACGATCAGCCGGTTGGCCAGCTCGACCACCTGCGGGGTCGAACGGTAGTCGCGCACCAGCTTGATGACGGCGGCGTCGGGATGCTCGACCGCGAAGCCCGTCAGGTAGCGCGGGGTGGCGCCGGTGAAGGAGTAAATCGTCTGGTTGGGGTCGCCGACCACGCAGAGGTCGTCGCGGCCCCCGAGCCAGGTGTCGAGCAGGAGCTTCTGCAGCGGGTTGACGTCCTGGTACTCGTCCACCACGAAGTAGCGGTACTGCTGGCGGATCTGCCCCGCGACCTCCTTGTGCTCGGTCATCACGGCGGCGGTCAGCTCGAGGATGGTCTCGAAGTCGACCAGGTGGCGTTCGCGCCTGATCTGCTCGTACGCCTCATAAAGGCGAGCGACCTCCTCCGGCGGGACCGGCGGCGTGCGGTGGTATTTCACCGCGGCCGTCACGTAGTCCTCCGGCCCGATCTGGGTGACCTTGGCCCACTCGAGCTCGGCCGCGATGTCCCGCAACTCGGACCGGTCCGGAGTTTTCCGGACCTGGCGGCAGGCCTCCGCCAGCACCGGAAGCTTGGACTCGATCACCGAGGGCGCCTCGCCGCCGATGACCCTCGGCCAGAAGTAGGTGAGCTGCCGCAGCGCTGCCGCGTGGAACGTGCGGGCCTGCACGCCGGGCGCCCCGAGCGCGCGCAGCCGCTGGCGCAGCTCCCCCGCCGCCCGAGTGGTGAACGTCACAGCGAGCACGCTCTGCGCGTCGACCACCCCGCTGCGGACCGCGTGCGCGATGCGATGGGTGATCGCCCTGGTCTTGCCGGTGCCCGCGCCGGCCAGCACACACACCGGACCGCGCACGGCCTCGGCCACCGCGCGCTGCTCGGGGTCGAGACCGGCCAGGACGTCATCCATATTGTTCACCCGTTCATCCTCGCAGGTGTAGCGGACAGCCTCTTTATTCTGGCAACATGCGGGCCGACGTATGTTCATAGCCACCAGATGCAAAGAACCGGTCTCTTCCCTCACAATGGGTCCGACCATCTGCATGGGGGAAAGGAAGGCCGTGCGAACTGCGGTTTTCGCGGGCGTGCTCGCGCTCGCTGCCGTCGTGCTCACACCCGTGGCCGCCAGCGCCAACAAGGAGCCGACGCCCGGCCCCACCGACGTGGTCGACCAGTACGGGCTCGGCGACTTCGCCTCCGAGACCGTCTCGTACGGCCCCCAGGCACGTCAAGCCATGGACGTCTGGTGGACGCCCGACGGCCAGCAGCGCCCCGGTGTGTTCCTGATCCACGGCGGCTGGTGGTCGGGCGGTGACAAGCGCTACATGAAGGAGATCGTCCGCCAGTACGCCGAGCTGGGCTACACGGTCTTCAACCTCAACTACCGGCTCTCCGGCGACGCGGCGTGGCCCGCGCAGCGCTCAGACGCGCTGGCCGCCATCGCGCTGGCCCGCAAGCACGCCGAGCGGTGGGCGTTCGACCCGAGCAACTACGTGGTGGTGGGCTTCTCCGCCGGCGGCCACATCGCGGCGGCCGTGGGCACGTACGGCGACGGCATCTCCGGCCTCAAGGGCGTCGTGGGTCTGTCTCCGATCATCTCGCCGCTGCGCGCCTACTCCGACGGCGAGAAGTCCGACGACCCCAACAAGCGCAAGCTCCGCACGGCCGCCATCCGCCTGGCCGGAGGCTGCGCGCCCAAGGGCAAGTGCTCGCGGGTCTGGGCCAGCATGGAGGTGGCCTGGCACGCCAGCCGCAAGGACGCGCCGATGCTGACCGTGCACTCCAAGGACGAGTTCGTGCCGCCGCTGCAGAGCCAGGTGCTCAAGACGATGCTGGGGCAGGTGGGCGTGCCCGTGACGGTGATCACCCAGCCGGGCATCAACCACAGCAACCCGCTCTATCGCGAGCCCGGGGTGGCCGAGCAGGTGCAGGCCTGGATCGCCGACCGCATCGGCTGAGCGCCTGAGGCGGGACACTCCCGCCTCAGGAATGAACTTGCACAGTCCGGTTGTTGCACGGAGCGCCTATTTTCCCGATCTCCGGAGGGATCTCCCGACATGGCGCTCACCGTCTACAGCACCACCTGGTGCGGCCCCTGCAAGCGGCTCAAGTCCCAGCTCACGCGTGAGGGCATCAGCTTCAAGGACATCGACATCGAGCGCGACCCGTCGGCGGCCGAGTTCGTGATGAGCGTCAACAACGGCAACCAGGTGGTGCCGACCGTGGTGATCGACACCCCCGACGGCCGCGTCGTGCGCACGAACCCTTCAGCTCTCGAGGTCAAGGCCCTGCTCGGGGCCGCCTGATCACCAGTCGCCGGTCAGCTCGCCGCCGTACCAGGTCTCGATCAGGCGGCGGGCGATCGACACCGGCGGGGGCAGGCGCAGCTCGCCGGACTCCAGCGCTCGCGCCAGCTCCTCGCGCGAGAACCAGCGGGCCTCGGCGATCTCCTCGGCGTCCGGCGTGAGCTCGGTCGAGATCGCCTCGGCGAAGAAGCCCAGCATGAGGCTGCGCGGGAACGGCCAGGGCTGGCTGCCGAGATAGCGCGGGCGGACGACGGTGACGCCGACCTCCTCCGCCACCTCACGGGCGACGGCGTGCTCCAGCGACTCCCCCGGCTCCACGAACCCCGCCAAGATCGACAGCCGCCCCTCCGGCCACTGCGGGCCGCGGGCGAGCAGGCAGCGGTCGTCCTCGTCGCGGACCAGCATGATGACCGCGGGGTCGACGCGGGGGAAGTGCTGGCTGCCGTCCTGTGGACAGACGCGGATGTGCCCGCCGGCCCGCACGTCGGTGCGGGTGCCGCAGCGCGGACAGTATTCGTGGGTCGTGTGCCAGGCCTCCAGCGCCACGGCGTAGACCAGCAGGCCGGCGTCGCGGTCGCCGAGCAGGCCCCCGACCTGGCGCAGCCCGGCCGCCACCGGCTCGCCCTCGGGCGTGTCGCGCAGGCTCATGGGCACTGTCAGGCGCCCGTTGACGTCGCCTCCGGGGCCGCTGGGCAGCGGCGCCGCCACCGCGAAGTAGGCCACACCGTCCTCGACCCCGAGCAGGTAGCGCTCGCCCGGCGGCGCGTCGGCCGGCGCGTAGAGCACCGCCTGCACCGTGTCTCCCGACCGCCGCACCAGCGTGTGACCGTCGTCGATCACCAGCACCCTGGTCGACGGATCGGTCCACGCCTGCTCCAGCCACTGCTCGTTGGCCCGCAGCGCCGAGGATCTGTCGATGGTGCCGCGTGCCAGAAGCAGAGGCCCGATGAGTTGCTCTTCCGCGGTCGTCTCCACAGGCCGTCCCCTCCCGAAATCCCCTGTCATCCTATGACCTCGCAGTTAGCCGGCGATTACGGTATCCGGGCCCCGGGGTGATCTCTCTCGGGCTAAGATCGATGAGTTAGGTTAGCCTTACCTGATCCTTCGGGGGTGCCTTCGCGTTGCGGCTCTACCTGACCGCGCTCAAAACAACCGATTCCGTGACGGACGGCTTCCTGCCCGCGGCCGAGGCGCTGGGGCTGGAGGTCACGGTCCTGACGGATCGGCCGGAGCGGCATCCGTACGCGGTGGCGTGCGACGTGCGTGACCCGCGGGCCCTCATCGACGCCGTCGAGAGCCTCGGCAGGCCGGACGCGATCTTCACCAACTCGGACCACCTGCAGGCGGAGACGGCGCTCGCGGCGGCCTACTTCGGGCTGCCCGGGAAGGACTGGCGGGCCTGCGTGGCCGCCAAGAACAAGTTCCTGACGCGCCGCAGGCTCCTCGAGGCCGGGGTCGAGGAGGTGTGGTCGATCCGGCTCGCCCCCGGCGATCCGGTGCCCGAGCGCCTCCCCTACCCGGTCGTGCTGAAACCGCGTGAGGGCGTGGCCAGCGAGGACGTCATGCTCGTCGAACGCGACCTGGCCGGCGCCGTGGCCCTGGTCAGGAAGCGGCGGCCGGGCGAGACGCTGGTCGTCGAGGAGTACCTGGAAGGGCCGCTGCGGACGCTGGAGACGCTGGGGGACGCGTCCGGGACGCGGGTGCTCGGCGGGTTCGAGACGACGCTGGGGGCGCTGCCGTACTTCATCGAGGAACGGCTCGACTGGGCGCCGCGGGACGGGACGCACGAGCACGTGCTGGCGGCGCTGCGGGCGCTGGGAGTCGGGTTCGGGGCGTGCCACACCGAGTACGTGGTCACTCCGCGAGGGCCCCGGATCGTCGAGGTGAACTACCGGGTGATCGGCGACCATTGCGACTTCCTGCTCGGTGATGTGCTCGGGGTGCCGCTGTTCGAGTGGATCCTGCGGGTGCATCTCGGGGAAGCCGTGCCCGACATTCCGGAAATTTCGTCGTACGGGAGTGCGGTCAGCCTCGTCGCCGACCGGGCCGGAACCGTCAAGGACGCCCCCGGGGCCGAGACCTTCGTCGAAGGGGACGTCCGGCTGTGGCACCGGCCGCTGCGAGCCGCCGGGGACGTCATCTCGCTCACGCACACGAACCGGGACTATCTGGGCGTCGTACGTGCCGTCGGGCCCTCCCGGGCCGCCGTGGACGCGGCCGTCGAGTCCTACCGGACCGCGCGGCCGTGGGTGGTCGAATGAGCGATCGGGAGGCCTATCTGGCCGCCCGGGTCCTGAACGCGTTGCTGCGCGAGGACTACGGCGCGCTGTCCTCCCGGATCAGCCGGACCAAGGACGGCGCGGGGCTGCTTCTGGCGGACGGCCGGTGGGTGCGCCTGGAGCCCGGCGGGCTGTTCCAGGACTTCGTGGTCGCGTCGGAGGAGCGGCTCGGGCTGGAGCAGGTGCTGGAGACGCTGGTGGAGGTGGCGGACCCGGCGGACTCGGAGGGGGTCGCGGCCTTCTTCGAGGAGTGCCTGGCGGCCCTGACCGCTCTGGAGCTGCACGACTCGCATGCCGGCGAGGTGCTCGCGCGGGGGCCGTCCTATGAGGCGCTGGCCGCCTTCGTGGACCATCCCGTCTATCCGACGTCCCGGGCGCGGGTGGGGCTGTCGGAGGAGGAGCTGCTGGCGTACGCGCCGGAGTTCGCGCCCTCGTTCGAGCTGCGGTGGGCTGCCGTGCCCCGCCGGGCGCTCGCGCCGGGCTCCGCCGGGCGCTTCCCCGCCGACGCGGGCGGGTGGGAGGTGGGGCCGGACGAGGTGCTGTTCCCCGTCCACCCGCTGACGGCCGGCGAGGTGCGGAAGATCGACGGGGTACGGCTGCTCGACGAGGCGCGGTTGACCGTGCGGCCCACGCTGTCCATGCGGACCGTCGAGATCGACCCCCGTACCCATCTCAAGCTGCCCCTCCCCATCAGCACCCTGGGCGCCCGGAACAGACGGTCGATCAAGCCGGGCACGCTGGGCGACGGGGCGAGGGCCGAGCTGCTGCTCCGGGAGCTGGCCGGCCCGGACGTGCTGCTGGCCGACGAGCAGGTCCACGCGCACGCCGGGCACGAGTACCTGGCCTGGATGGTCAGGCGGCTGCCCGAGGGCAAGATCGTGCCGGTGGCCGCGCTGGGCGCGCCCGGGGTGCTCGACGAGCTGGGCGACGTCGTCCCCGCCTACCTGCGGCTGCTGCTGCGCTGGAACGTACGGCTCTTCGTGCGCTACGGCGTCGCCCTCGAAGCCCACCAGCAGAACCTCGCCCTCGTCTGCCAAGGCGACCGGACGCGGCTGCTCGTCAAGGACAACGACGGGCTGCTGGCCTCACCCGCGAGGCTGCGGGCGGCCGGGATCGAGGTGCCCGCGTTCGCCGACGAGCGGATGCTGAACGACGATCCGCACGCGCTGGCCGACGTGTTCGTGACCATCACGCTGCATCTGGCCGCCGCCGCCGTGGCGTTCGGGGCGATGCCGCACGCCGAGGCCGCGGCGCTGCTGCGCGGCACGCTGGCCGAGGCCCTCGACGAGTACGGCGAGGACCCCATGGCCAGGATCCTGCGCGCCAGGACTCTGGACGCGGCCAGGCTCACCGGCAAGTCCATGATCACCGCTGGGACGCTCGTCGCGAAGGAACGCTCCGGCGCCCGCGACGTCAACAAGTTCTACGGCACCAGCGGGCCCAACTACCTGAGGAGAGCTTGAATGCACGCTCCGGCCCTCGACGCGCCCTCTGCGCCGGCTGAGGAAACAGCCGAGGAGGCGACGCTGGCGGCCCTGCTGCGCTGCTGCGTGCGGGAGGTGGCCGGGCCGCGCGGTCTGGTCTGGCCCGCGCCGCCGTACCTGCTGCTGCGGGTGGCGGGCACGCTGCTGCGGGTCCGCACCCACGGCGGCGCGGCGCTGCGCTTCGACGGCCGCCCTGAGCGCCTGGAAGAGGGCGCCTGGCAGCCGCTGACGACCGGCGAGCTGGTACGGATGGTCGAGTCCGACCTCCACGGGGCGAACGGCGAGTTCGCCGAGCAGGTGGCGGCCAGCCGCGAGGCGGTGGCCATGATCCTGCGCGCTCGGGAGGACGCCGTCCCGCCCGCCGATCCGTGGCTGGCCTCGGAGCAGGCGCTGGTGTTCGGCCATCCCTTCCACCCCAGCCCCAAGGCGCGCGGCGGGGACGGCTGGCTGCGCTACGCACCCGAGGCGCACGCCGAGTTCCCCGTCCGGCTGCTCGGCGTGCGTGAGGACGTGCTGGCCGAGGGCGGCGACGCGTCGGTGCTCGACACGATGGGGGAGGCGCCGCGCGGCTACCGGCTGCTTCCGGCGCACCCGTGGCAGGTGGAGCTGCTGAGGCCCGCGTTCGGGGCCGAGCTGATCGACCTGGGGCCGGGCCCGGTGGTCCTGCCGACCTCGTCCGTGCGGACCGTGTACGCGCCCGGGGCGGAGGCGTGCCTGAAGTTCTCCCTGGACGTGCGGATCACGAACTGCGTGCGCAAGAACGCCTGGTACGAGCTGGCCGGCGCCGTGGAGCTCACCTCCCGCCTGGGCCCGATCCTCAAGGAGGTCGCCAACAGGCACCCCGCCACCCGCTGGCTCCCCGAGCCCGGCTACCGCTCGGCGGCCCTCGGCACCCGGCTCCACGAGGACCTCGGCGTGATCGTCCGGCAGAGCCCCTGGACCGCCTGCTCCCCCGGCGTGACCCCGGTGCTGGCCGCCGCGCTGGCCCTCGGCGCGCCGGTCAAGGACCCGCTCGCCTGGTGGCGGGCGTACGTGGCGGCGGTCGCGCTGCCCGTCCTGGAGCTGTATTTCGCGTACGGCGTCGTTCTGGAGCCCCACCTGCAGAACGTCCTGGTCGGCCTGGACGCGGACGGGCTCCCCGCGGAGGCCGTCTTCCGTGACCTGGAGGGCACCAAGCTCGTGGCCGGCCGCCACGACCTCGCCGGCCTGCACCCCGAGGTGGCCGCGGCCCTCACCTACGACGCCGAGCGCGGCTGGGCCCGCGTGGTGTACTGCCTGCTCGTCAACCACCTCACCGAGATCGCCGCCACCGTCGCGGGAGCGGACGACGGGCTGCTGCGCGAGCTGTGGCGGATCGCCCGCGACCTGCTCGCCGGCCAGGCGGACGAGCTCGGCCGGCCACTGCCCCTGTCGGACCTGCTGGCCGGCGCGCCACTGCCCGCCAAGGCGAACCTGGGCGTCCGCTGGGCGCGGGCGGCCGACCGCGCCGCCGGTTACGTCCCGATCGCGAACCCGCTCGCATGATCACCGACCGCGTCCAGGACGCCGCGCTGCGCCTCGGTGCGGCCCCCGCCTACCTGTACGACCTGCCCGCGCTGGACGAGCACGCCGCCTCCGTACGGCGGGCGCTCGGCGGGGTCGAGCTCTACTACGCCGTCAAGGCCAATCCGGACGCCGAGCTGCTGCGCGTGCTGGCCGGGCACGTGGACGGGTTCGAGGCGTCGTCGGCGGGCGAGCACCAGCACGTCACGACGCTGTTCCCGGGCAAGCCGGTCGCGCTCGGGGGCCCCGGCAAGACCGACGCCGAGCTGCGCCTGCCGCACCACCGCATCCACGTCGAGTCCCCGAACGAGCTGCGCCGCCTCCTCGCCACCGGCCTGGAAGCCGACGTGCTGCTCAGGCTCAACCCCGACCTGCCGGTCGAGGGCGCCGCGCTCACGATGAGCGGGCCGTTCGGCATGGACGAGCAGGGCGTGGCGGAGTGCCTGCCGCTGTTCACCGAGCGGGTACGCCTGCGCGGCCTGCACACCCACCTGGCCAGCGGCCTGGACGCCCCTCAGCTCCTGACCCTCGCCAAGGCCCTGCTGGACAACGAGCACGAGGAGGTCAACCTGGGCGGCGGCATGGCGGTGTCCTACGCGGCACCGGAGTCCAGGTTCGACTGGGCGGCGTACGGGGCGGGCCTCGCGGCCGTCCGGGGCGGGAGACGCCTGCGGATCGAGCCCGGCCGGGCGCTGACCGCGTACTGCGGCTATTACGTGACCAGGGTCGTGGACGTGAAGCGGGTGCGCGGCGAGGCGTACGCGATCCTGCTGGGCGGCACCCACCACCTGCGGACGCCGGCGACCAAGGGCCACGACCAGCCGTTCACGATCCTGCCCACGGGCAAGGGGCCGGGCCTGGCGGACGAGCCGATCACGTTCGTCGGCCAGCTATGCACCCCAAAGGACGTTTTTTCCCGAAAAATCGTGACCTCGGCCCGCGTCGGGGACACCGTGGTCTTCGAGATGGCCGGCGCCTACGCCTGGAACATCTCCCACCACGACTTCCTCATGCATCCGAAGCCGGCTTTCCACCATCTACGAGCCTGACCCCCTCGATGAGCGCGACCAGGCCGTCGGCGTCGAGCAGGTCGACCGGGCGCACGGTGCGGTTGGCGCGTACGAAGTGGAAGGCCGCCCGCACCTTCTCCAGCGGCACCCCCGCCAGGTGCGACCAGGCCAGCCGGTACGCGGCCAACTGCACCGACGCCACCCTGGTGGCCTTCTTCCCCCTGGGCGGCTCGCCGGTCTTCCAGTCGACGACCTCGTAGCCGCCGTCGGGCAGCTCGAAGACCGCGTCCATCCGCCCGCGCACGAGCCGGTCGGCGATCATGGTCTCGAACGGCACCTCCAGATCGACCGGCCGCCGATCGGCCCACTCGCTCTGCTCGAACCGCTCCTGCAGCTCGGCGAGGCGCACATCCGCCTCTTCGAGCTCCTCGTCGTACAGCTCGAGGTCGTCGATCAGGCGCTGCTGGTCCCACCGCGTCTCCAGCCACTTGTGGAACGACGTGCCCCGGCGCGCCAGCGGCGCGGGCTTGACCGGGACGGGGCGGCGGATCCTGCGGGCCAGCTCGCGCGGGTCGCCGGCCAGCGTGACCAGCGACGACACGGTCAGCTTGACCGGCAGCTCGACGATCGTGGCGGGCCGGCGCCGGTGCAGCTCCCGCTCCCGCAGCAGCAGCTCGGTGTCGCGCTCCCAGGCCCGCAGCCGCTCCTCCTCGAACGCCCGCAGCTGCTCGTCGTCCTCCTCGTCGTCGCCGAGCGCCCCGGCCAGGGCGTCCTCGACCAGGCGGGCGCCGTCGAGCACGGACTCGTAGCGCAGGCCCTCGGGCGTGACCGGCCAGATGGCCTCGGCGGGCTCGGCGAGCAGCGGGTTGGTGGCGCCGTCGGCCAGGTCGCCGGCCCAGAACGAGACGCGGTCGGCGGTGTCGCGGATCTCCAGCAGGAAGTCGGACGGCTCCAGCGGCTTGGTGGCGCTCCCCCAGCGGTAGCCGGAGGCGATCAGGTGGTAGTGGGCGCGGGTCACGGCCACGTACGCCAGCCTGCGCTCCTCCATCAGGTCGCGCTCGCGGCAGAGCTCGTCGAACGCGCCCAGCTCCTCCTTGCTCAGCCCGCTCAGCCTCGGCAGGTCGGCGGCGTCGCCGCGGAGCGGGTAGGGGAGCTTGCGCGGGTTTTCGGTCCAGCGGCTGTTCATGACCGGCGTGGCGGGGAAGATGCTGCCCGTCGCGATCGTCCCCTTCGAGCTGACGAGCTGCGACAGGCCCGGCACGACCACGATCGGCCACTCCAAACCCTTGGAGGCGTGCACGGTCATGAGCTTGACGCTGTTGCTGTCGCCGACCCGGCCCGCCTCCAGCCCGAACTCCTCGCTCTCCGCCGCCTGGAGGTAGGCCAGGAACGCGCCCAGCGTCGGGTCTTCCGCGTCGCCCGCGAACCTGGACGCGGCGTCGAGGAACGCGTCGAGATCGGCCCGCGCCGCGAACGTGCTCGTCGTGCCGCTGCGCGCGGCCACCTCGACGTCGAGGCCGATCGTGCGCTCGACCTCGCTGATCAGGTCGGGGAGCGGCTGCGCGGTGTGCGCCCTGAGCCGGCGCAGCTCCTGGGCGAGCGCCACCAGCCTGGTGCGGGCCAGCGGCGAGAACGCCGCCAGCCACTCCTCCCGGTCGGGCAGCTCGTCCAGCGCGTCCACCAGGCTGCCGCGCTCCTCGGCCAGGTCGGCCACCACCTGGTCGAGCGGGTCCTCCTCCCGGCCGCTCTCGCTCAGCTCGCGGGCCAGCAGCCTGGCGTGCTCGCCCAGCACCCGCAGGTCGGCGGGCCCGATCCGCCAGCGGGGCCCGGCCAGCAGCCTGGCCAGCGCGTCGCCGGCCGTCGCGTCGTACAGGACGCGCAGGGTGGCCACGATGTCGGTCACCTCGGGCACGGTCAGCAGGCCGCCGAGACCGACCACCTCGACCGGGATGTCGCGCTCCTCCAGCGCCCTGCGCAGCGCGGGGAACTGCGAGCGCTTGCGCGCCAGGATCGCGACGTCCTGGGGCTGCACGGCGAGCGTCTTCTTGCGCTCCTTCTCGCCCCACGGCAGGCCGTCGGGCGCCGTCTCCGTACCGAGGATCCTGGCGATGCCGTCGGCGACCCACTTCGCCTCGTCCTCGGCCGTCTCGTGGAAGGCGCAGGTGACCCGGCCGCGGTCGACCCGGTTGGGGCCCGGGACCAGGACCGGCACCTCGCGGGCCTCCATGCGCAGCGGGAGCTGGACGCGGGCGGCGACGTCGAGCACCCGGTCGCCGTTGCGGAAGCTGACGCTGAGCTGGCGGACCTCGGCGGGGTCGCCGGAGCTGTCGCGGAAGTCCTGGGGGAAGCGGCGGAGGTTGCCCGCGGAGGCGCCGCGCCAGCCGTAGATGGACTGGCAGGGGTCGCCCACGGCGGTGACCGGGTGGCCGCCGCCGTAAAGGGAGCGCAGCAGGACGAGCTGGGCGTGGCTGGTGTCCTGGTATTCGTCGAGCAGGACCACGGAGTAGCGGGCGCGCTCGATCTCGCCGACCTCCTTGTGGTTGGCGGCGATCCTGGCGGCCAGCGACATCTGGTCGCCGTAGTCGATGACCTCCCGGCCGCGCTTGAGCCGCTCGTACGCCTCCACCATCGGCAGCAGCTGCTCCCTGGCGGACTGGACGCCGAGCGGCTTGCGCTGGGCCACGGTCGTCCGGCCGGGCAGGAGGTCGAGCCTGCCCCGCAGCCACTCCCCCATCCGCCGCACGTCGCCGGCCGAGCGCAGGTGCTCCGACAGCTCGCCGGCCAGCTCCAGCACCGCGGCGGTGACCGACGGCGGGCCCAGCTCGATCCGGTCCATCGGCCCGTCGTACATCGCCACCACCCGCGACGCGAGCTGCCACGACACCGCCGGCGTGACCAGGCGCATGGTGGGCTCCAGCCCTTCGCGCAGGGCGTGGTCGGTGACCAGGCGGGCGGCGTAGGCGTGGTAGGTGGACACGGTCGGCTCGTTGTCGAGCGCGCCCGGCTCCACGAGGCCCGCCTCGGCCAGGCCGTTCAGCCGCTCCCTGACCCGGTTGGCCAGCTCGGCGGCGGCCTTGCGGGTGAAGGTCAGGCCCAGCACGTTTTCCGGTTTGACCAGGCCGTTGGCGACCAGCCAGACCACGCGACCGGCCATGGTCTCGCTCTTGCCCGAGCCCGCGCCGGCCATGACGACCATGGGCTCCAGCGGGGACTCGATGACCGTGGCCTGCTCACGGGTGGGGGGCAGGATGCCGAGCTTGCCGGCGAGTTCGGCGGGGGTCAGCACACCTGGCCCCCGTTGTCGTTGACCGGGCAGCTCGCCCTGGCCGCGCACGTGCGGCAGCCGTCGTTGACCTTGGCCTGGAAGAACGGGCCCGACATGCCGGTCGCCACCGTGTCGACGAGGTCCTTGGCCCAGCCCGGGTCCTTGTCGTCGGCCAGCGGGGGCTGCGCCTGCTCCAGCGCGTCGTTCTTGCCCGCCGCCTTGCCGACCTGGACGAGCGCGGCGCCGCCCGGCTCGGTCATGCCGTGGCGCGCGAAGGCCCCGAGCAGCGCGGCGAGCTGGTAGACGCCGAGCTGGGGGTGGCGGTCGAGGTCGCCGGCCTTGGGCTTGGAGCCGCCGGTCTTGAGGTCGATGATCACGGCGCGGTTGTCGGAGTCGCGCTCGACCCGGTCGACGCGGCCCTTGATCTGGACGCCCTCGGTGACCATCGCCGTGAACGCCTCCTCCAGGGCCACCAGCTCGCGCGGATTCTCCTTGTGCCAGCGCAGGAACTTGCCGATCATCTGCTCGGCGACCTGGCGCTGCTTGCGGTTGTACCAGACGCCGCCGAAGTCGAGGTCGTTCCAGACCTGGTCGAGGCGGTCGCCCAGGAGGTCCTCGCTGGGCAGGTCGGTGGCCGCCAGGACGGCCAGGGCGTGGATGATGTTGCCCAGGCCCTGGGCGGTGCTGGTGCCCGCGGCGCCGACGGCCGTCTCCAGCAGCCAGCGCAGGCCGCACTTGGTGAAGCTCTCGACCGCCGAGGGAGAGATGCTGACGACGTCGTCGGGCCAGCTCAGCGGGCGGTCGTCGGAGATGGGCGTGAGGGCGTACCAGTCGTTGGGGTGGGCCCCCTGGACGCCCGCGGCGGCGAGGCGGGCGAGCTGCCTGGCCGCCTTCTGCCGCATCTTCCTGGGCTTGGTGGGGTCGGTCACCGCGCTGCGCAGGTCGGCCACCAGGGCGGACATGTTCAGCCAGCGGGCCCGGTCGTCCACCGTGGCCGACTCCACCGCTCCCGGCATCAGCTCCGACAGGAACCTGGACGGGCGCTCGTCGGTGTCCTCGCCGCCCACCGCGGTCACCACCAGCCTGCGCCTGGCCCTGGTGGCGGCCACGTAGAACAGCCTGCGCTCCTCGGCCAGCAGCTTGGAGACCAGCGAGGCGGCGTTGGGCTTGGTGCCCTCGACCACCTCGACGAGGTCTTCCACGCCGAGCAGCGACCCGCGCAGCCGCAGGTCCGGCCAGACGCCCTCCTGCACGCCCGCGACGACCACGACGTCCCATTCGAGGCCCTTGGAGCGGTGGGCGGTCAGCACGCGTACGGCGTCGCCGTCGGGGGCCCGGTCGGCCAGCGTGTCGCCGGGGATCTCCTGGGCGGCCAGGTCGTCGATGAACACCTCGGGGCCCGCCTTGGGCATCCGGTCCACGAACCGGGCCGCGTGGTCGAACAGGGCCACCACGGCGTCGAGGTCGCGGTCGGCCTGCGCGCCCCTGGGGCCGCCCTGCAGGCTCTGCTCGGTCCAGCGCCCGGCCAGGCCGCTGGCGTGCCACACGGCCCACAGGAGGTCCTCCGCCGTCCCCTCCTGCTGCGCGGCCTCGCGGGCGGCGGCCAGGAGCTTGGCCACGCGCTCGGCGGGGACGGCGACGTGGTCTTCGACGCGGATGAGCTCCCTGACGTCCTGCACGGCCGCGACCAGCAGCTCGCCGGACGAGCGCGTGCCCTCCGCCTCGTTCTCGGCGATCTTGAGTGCGCGGCGGAGGCGGCGTACGCCGATCATGTCCGTGCCGCCGAGCGGCCCCGTCAGCAGCTCCTCGGCCACACCCTCGTCGAGCTGGGCGGGGTCCATGGCCACGCGGAGCATGGTGAGCAGCGGCCGCACGCCGGGCTCCTGCGCGATCGGCACCTCGTCGCCCGCGATCATCGTCGGCACGCCCGCGTTGACCAGCGCCCGGCGCAGCAGCGGCACCTGGCGCTTGGCCGAGCGGACCAGCACCGCCATCCGGTGCCACGGCACCCCGTCGATCAGGTGCGCGCGCCGCAGGGTGTCGGCCACGATCGCCGCCTCCTGGCTGGTGCTGTCGGCCAGCAGCACCCGCGCGTCGCCGGCGTCCGCGTCGGGCAGCGGCGCCAGGTCGCGGTGGTCGTGCTCGTGCCCGTACGCGTGGTCGGGCATGGGCGCCACCGGCAGCCGGGCCGCCAACCGGCGGGAGGCCTCCAGCAGGTCGGCCCCGCTCCTGCGGCACACCCGCAGCGCCAGCACCGGCGCCTCGCGGCCGTCCCTGCTCTTGAACCGCTCGGGGAACTTCATGATGCCCTGCACGTCGGCGCCCCTGAAGCCGTAGATCGACTGGTCGGGGTCGCCGACGGCGACCAGGTCGGCCCCGTCGCCGGCGAGCTGGGCCAGCAGGAACTCCTGTGCCGGGTCGGTGTCCTGGTATTCGTCCACGAACACCACGTCGTGCGCCGCACGCTCCCGCTCGCGCACCTCCGGCCGGGCCAGTAACGCCGAGGCGGCGCCGATCAGCTCGGCGTAGTCGTAGGTCTCCTCCGGGTCGAGGTCGAACCTGTCCTGGTAGCGCTCGGCGAACCTGCCCGCCGCCGCCCAGTCGCTCCTGCCGTGCAGCCTGCCGAGGGCGATCAGCCGCTCGGGGTCGAGCCCGCGCTCGCTGGCCCTGGACAGGAAGTCGCGCAGCTCCTCGGCGAAACCCCGCGTCTTGAGCGGCTCGCGCAGCGACACCGGCCAGTCGAGCGCGCCGCTCTCCAGCTCGCCGTGGAGCAGCCGCCGGATCTCCAGGAGCTGCTCGGGGCCGGTCAGCAGGCGCGGCGGGGCCTTGCCCTCGAGCACGGCCTCGCGGCGCAGGAGCGTGTACGCGTAGGAGTGGAAGGTGAGGGCCAGCGGCGTGCGGGTGGTGCGGCGCAGGCGGGCGGTGACCCGCTGGCGCAGCTCCTCGGCGGCCTTGCGGCTGAAGGTGAGGATGAGCACGCGCTCGGGGTCGACGCCGCGGCGCTCGATCCTGTCGACGATGCTCTCGACTATCGTGGTGGTCTTGCCGGTGCCCGGACCTGCGAGGACGAGCAGCGGGCCGCTCCGGTGGGCGACCACGGCACGCTGGTGCTCATCGAGCACAGGGGGCGCAACAGGTCCACTGTTGCCGCGTCGCACCAACCGCCAGGTCTGACCACTCACAGCACTAGATTCCACCAGACCACAGGGACAGATCGTGCCGACTTGCCCGGTCTCCCCACGCGATCCGCCTACCGTATCGGGGCGAATCTCCACTTTCTCGCGCGACACGCCGCCCTCATGTTCGCCGACGGCGTTGCCGCGATATATCTTGACTTCTCCAAGACGCGACATATCGTGTTTCTATGACTGACAAGGGATACAAGGGCGTCGGCATGGAGGGCGCGATCGCCCGCTGGTACGCCGCGAGCAACGACAGGTCGCCCGACCGGTTCTCCGACCAGGTCGAACGCGTGCGCGAGCTGGCCGAACCGGGCAGCGAGGTCTTGGAGGTGGCCCCCGGACCCGGCAACCTGTCGATCGCCCTGGCCGGGACCGGCGACTACACGGTCACGGGGCTCGACATCAGCCAGACGTTCGTCGAGATCGCCCGCGCGAAGGCCGCCGAGGCCGGGGTCCGGGTGGACTTCCGCCGCGGGAACGCCTCCGCGATGCCTTTCGGGGACGGGAGCTTCGACTTCGTCGTCTGCTGCGCCGCGTTCAAGAACTTCTCCGACCCCGTCGGGGCGCTCCACGAGATGCACCGGGTGCTGCGGCCCGGCGGCCACGCCCTCGTCATCGACCTGCGCAGGGACGTGTCCAAGGAGGCCGTGGACGCCGACGTGGCCCGGATGGGGATCAGCGGCCTGTCCAGGCTCTTCACGAGGTTCGCCCTGCGGTCCTTCCTGCCTCGGCGGGCGTACACCGAGCCGGAGTTCGAGGACTTCATCGCGCGGACGCGCTTCCGTACGTACGACATCCACACGTCGCCTCTGGCGCTCGACATCGAACTGCGGAAGTGATCGGCAACCTCGCCCACGGAGCGTTCCGGCTTGTAACGTAGGGTCAACATTTCGCCTCGGTGTGGGGGTTGATCGCATGCGGTGGCAGGTCCACTCCGAGAGGTCGCTGTACGCGGACCCGTGGCTGGACATCCGGGTGGCGGATGTGGAGCTGCCCGACGGGCGCCGCCTCGATCATCGGCTCGTACGCATCGCCCCCGGCGCGGGGGCGGTCGTCACCGACGACCAGGACCGGGTGCTGCTGATCTGGCGGCATCGCTTCATCACCGACACGTGGGGCTGGGAGATCCCGCTGGGCCAGGTGGACGAGGGCGAGATGCCTCAGGCGGCGGCCGCGCGCGAGGTCGAGGAGGAGACGGGCTGGCGTCCCGGCCCCCTGCGCCCGCTACTGTCGATCCAGCCGACCAACGGCTTCACCGACAGCCTGCACCACATCTACCGCGCCGACTCGGCCACCCGCATCGGCCCGCCGTCGGACCCGTACGAGGCGGAGCGGGTGGAGTGGGTGCACGCCTCGCGCGTCCGCAAGCTCATCGAGAGCGGCGAGATCGTCTGCGGCACCACCATGTCATCCCTTCTCTACCTCCTGGTGGAGAACCTCCCCAACGGCGGATTCCACCGCACCGAAGACCTCACCTCCGACTACGACCCCAACCGCCGCTTCCTCCTCCCCGACCTCCCAAACCTCTTCTAACGCCACCGCTCAGTCCACTGAAGGCGAAACCGTCGATCTCGCGCACAGGTCCCTACGCCCAAGCGCCTGGCCGGGTTGCGCACCGCACGCATTGCGCCGAGCTACGCCGCACACCATCTCACCGACCCGGCGCCCAGAACGGGGCAAGGCGGCGAAGGGAGCGGTCCCCAGGCGGGCGTGCGGGGCGGCGGGTGGGTGGGGGCGGGGAGTGGCGCGTCCTTGACCACGGAGCCGGTCAAGGACGCGCGTCGTCACGGCGAGCAGCCCGTGAGCCTTCACGACCGGCCATGACAGACGG
>NZ_JBSFTC010000212.1:0-20371 GCF_053590415.1 Nonomuraea sp. NPDC003201 | reverse complement strand
GGTCAAGGCCGAGCGCTCGCGCTGGGCCAGCGAGGCGTACATGGCGGAGCGTGCCTCGGCCACCGGCGCGATCCGCCACGCGGCCACGCTCAGCAGCAGCGCGGTCAGCGGGTCGCCGGCCCGGGTCCGGTTCGCGAGCGCGGCCACCCGGCGGGCGGCCGACGTGTCCCGCTGGCGCGTGCCCAGCACGTCCTGCACGACCACGACCCCCACCGCGGCCAGCAGCACCGCGACGAGCGCCGCGATCGTGCCCCGGACGCGCCGGCGTCGCCTGGCCAGCTCCTGGGTGCGCTCGCGGGAGGCGTCCAGGAACGCCTGCTCGCGCTGGTTCGGCCGGAGCGGCCCGCGCCCGTTCGCGGCCCATTCGACGCTCTCGTCCAGGACCGTGCCCCGGTAGAGGTCGTCGGGGCGGCGGCCGTTCGCGTGCCACACGGTGGCCGCCCTGTTCAGGGCGTGGTGGACGCTCAGCGCCGAGCGGTCGGCCTCGACCCAGTCCCGCAGGCGCGGCCACGCCCGCAGCAGCGCCGCCCCGGCCAGCGTGATCGACTCGCCCTTGTGGACGAGCAGGCCCGCGTCCGTGTACGCCTGGAGCACCCGCTGCACGCCGGCCGGGTCCCGCGCGCCGTCGACGAGATCCCGGGTGGCCGCGTCCCTGAGCGCGGTCTCGGCGCTCTCGTCGGAGCGGACCATGCGCAGCAGCGCCGAGGGGACGAGCGCCTGGTCCTCCGGGCTGAGCCGCCCGTAGACGGCCTCGGCGACCTCGGCCGGCGGCGACCCGGCCAGATCGGCGGCCAGATCGGCGGCCGGATCGGCGGCCAGATCGGCGGGGGGCCTGACCTCGACGGCGGCCCGGCTCCCGCTGCTGAGCAGCCCGGTGAGCCCGCCCTGCGAGAGGCCCGGCCCGTTGACGGCGCTGTTCATGGCGATGAGGTCGAGCAGGAGGGAACGCGCCGGCGGGCGGGCCTGCGCGTCCAGCGACATCGCCTCGGTGACCAGGCGCCGCAGCGGCTCCGCCAGCACGGTGAAGTCGGGCCGCGTGCCGGTCACCTGGTACCGCAGGAGGGCGAGGTCGCCGGAGAACGGCGGCCGCCCGGTGGCCGCGTACAGCATCATCGCGCCCCACGCCCACACGTCCACGGCGGATCCGCCGCGCTGCCCGGCCAGCCGCTCGGGCGCCATGTACGGCGGCGTGCCCGCCGCGAACCCGCCCTCGGTCGTCTGCGACATCTCGCCCGTCCTGGCGAGCCCGAAGTCGATCACGCGCGGCCCGTCGGGCCCGAGCAGCACGTTGCCCGGCTTCAGGTCCCGGTGCACCACGTCCGCGTCGTGGATGGCGGCCAGCGCCGTGGCCACCCCGACGGCCAGCCGGTGCAGCCGGTCGGCGTCGAACGGCCCGTGCCGCTCGACCGCCGTGCGCAGGCTGGGCCCCTCGATGTGCTCGCTCACGATGTACGGCGCGGGCCCCTCGAGGTCGGCGTCGATGATGCGGGCCGTGCAGAACGAGGCCACCTTCCGCGCGGCCGTCACCTCCTTGACGAAGTCGGCCCGGGCCCCGGCGTGCTCCAGGAACTCCGGGCGGATGACCTTGATCGCCACCCGCCGGCCGGCGTCGTCGTAGGCGTCGTACACGACCCCCTGCCCGCCAGCGCCCAGCCGGCCCGCCAGCCAGTATTCGCCCAGTTGTGCCGGGTCGCCCGGCAAAAGAGGCGTCACAGGAACCCAAGCTAGCGATTGCCCACGATCGCGCGCCACCGGGTAGTCCCTAGGGAAAACCCGAGCCGATGGGGTTGATCCCGTGAGCACCGGAGGCATACGGTGCTAAACGATTAACATGCCGTCGCGCAGCCCGGTGAGAACCATCGGCGTGCCGACATCCCCATCCACATCAGCGGCCAGAGATTTCCCTTTATCTCTATAGGGAATGCTAGGTTATACGACTAACATGAGACCTACAGCGCGACAAGTGGCCGAGCTGGCGAACGTGTCAGTGGCGACCGTCTCCTACGTGCTCAGCGGCCGGGATCGCCCCGTGGCCGCCGAGACGAGGCAGCGGGTGCTCGAGGCAGCCAGGCAGCTCGGCTACACCCCCAACCAGGCCGCCAGGAGCCTGCGCAAGCGCCGCACCCAGCGGATCTGCCTGGTGCTCAGCTCGCTCGGCGGCGTGCCGAGCGACGAGCGCCTGGCCACCGACCTGCACGAGATGGCCGACGCCCGCGGCTACTCCGTGGTGACGCTCGCCGTCTACTCCGAGGCCCGCGCGAAGGCCGCCGTCGACGTGCTGCGCGGCGGCGTCGCCGACGGCGCGCTGATCAACCTCGTCGGCGACCACCTCACCCGCGACCTGGTCACCGGGCTCGCCGGCACCCGGCTGCCGATGGTGGTCCTGAGCAACGAGGACGGGCTCGAGGGCTGCGACCTCGTACGCACTCCGGAGACGGAGGCGTCCGCGGAGGCGGTCGAGCACCTGCTGGCCCAGGGCAGGCGGCGCATCGCGTTCCTGGCGCACCGCCACGAGCTCCACCGGGAGCAGCCCGCGGGCCGGCTCCTCGGCTACACGACCGCCCTGGACCGGCACGGCGTGAGCGAGCGGATCATCACCACGGGCGCGGACGACCGCGTGGCGGCCTACCAGACCGCCGCCGAGCTGCTGCGCTCGCCCGACCGCCCCGACGCGATCTTCGCGGCCTCCGACCGGGCCGCGATCAGCGCGATCTGGGCCGCCAGGGACGCCGGGCTCAGCGTGCCCGGCGACGTCGCGATCGTCGGCGCCGGCAACATCGACGAGGGTCTCATCAGCAATCCGCAGCTCAGCACCGTCGGCCCGCTCCGCCACGACTACACCGACGTCGCACGCCTGCTCTTCGACCGCCTCCAGGCCGAGGAGCAGCCACCCGCCCGCGAGATCGTCCGCTCCTGGACCTTCCTGCGGCGGGGCTCTTCGTAGAAGGGAAAACCCCGAGATGTCCTCCCCTCTGTCTCGCCGTGACCTGCTCCGCCTGGCCGCCGCCACCGCCACCGCCACCGTCGCCGGGCCCGTCCTGTCCTCCTGTGCGGGCGCACCGACCACCCAGGCCGCCGCGCCCGGGACGTTCACCGTCTACTGGAACGCGGGCCACGACTACCAGGCCTACCGGAAGGTGATCGCCGAGTTCGAGCAGGCCAACAAGGTCAAGGTCAACCTGCAGAAGTACCAGTGGCCCGACCTGCGCACGCGGCTGCTGGCGGACTTCGCCTCCGGGACCGTGCCCGACCTGGTCGAGGAGCCCGGCGGGTGGGTGCAGGAGTTCGCCGTCTCCGGCAACGCCCGCTCGCTGCAGGAGTACGTCGACCGCGACGGCCAGGCGATGGGCTTCCCCTCCGACTGGCAGCCGGTCACCGTGGAGCGCAACTCGTACCAGGGCAAGGTGTACGGCGTGCAGCTCCACCTGACCTGCAACACGCTCTTCTACAACAAGGCCATGCTCAGGGACGCCGGGGTGGAGGTGCCGGCCACGTGGGAGGACTTCCTGGCCGCCGCAAAGAAGCTCACCAAGGACGGCGTGTACGGCGTCGCGCTCAACCAGGACTACACCTACCTGTGGCCCTGGCTGACCCAGGCCGGCGTCACCCCCTACGACCCGTCGACCGGCAAGGTCATGACGCCGGTCGAGGACGCGGTCGCCGCCCTGCAGTTCCAGGCCGACCTCGTCCACAAGCACAAGGTGGCCCCGGTGCCGGTGACGGGCACCGACTACTCGGGCCCGCAGAAGCTGTTCTCGGCCAAGCGCGCCGCGATGATCTTCACCGGCCCGTGGGACCTGGAGCCGATCAGGAAGACCAGCCCCGACATCGAGGTGGGCGTCGCGCCGCCGCTCAAGCACAAGACGCAGGCCACGCAGGCGGCGGGGGTCAGCATGTTCGTGCCCGCCAAGGCGGCCAGGCCCGACCTGTCCTGGGACTTCATCAAGCGCATCACCGCCATCGAGGTCGAGCAGGCCGCCACCAAGGAGACCGGCATGCTGATGCCGCGCGTCTCCTGGACGAAGCTGCCCGAGGTGGCGTCGAACGAGGTCACCAAGGTCTTCGCCGACGCTCTCCCGTACGCCAAGGACTCCTCCCAGCAGGTGCGCCTCACCGGGCAGCTCGGCAAGTGGGAGGAGCAGCTCAAGGTCATGTACCAGCAGGTGCTCATCCAGAACCAGCCGGCCGCCGAGGCGCTCGCGGCGTTCACCAAGTCGGCCGAAGGCTTCCTGCGGTGATGAGGCCCCGCACGCTCGCCGGTCGTTACGCGCGGACGGCCTACCTGTTCCTCCTTCCCGCCATCCTGTTCTTCGCGGCCTTCTTCTACCTGCCGATCGGCAACGTCGTGGCCACCAGCCTGCGCACCGGGCCGCAGGCCGACCAGTGGGCCGGGCTGGGCAACTACACGCAGGCGCTGGCCGACCCGGCGGTGCGGCACTCGTTCCTGGTGACGGTGGCCTTCGCGGTGGCCGTGGTCGTGGGCTCGATCGTGCTCGGGCTGGCCCTGGCGATGGCGCTCGACCAGCCGCTCAAGGGGCGGGTGGCGTTCCGGGTGCTGCTGCTGGTGCCGTACCTGACCTCCGTGGCGATCGTCGGCCTGCTGTGGCGCAACATCCTCGACCCCGAGCTGGGCGTGCTGAACCGGGTGCTGCTCGCGGCCGGGCTGCCCGCGCAGCAGTGGCTCAACACCGCGCCGCTGCTCACGATCGCCGCCGTGACGCTGTGGCAGAGCGTGGGCTACACGATGGTGCTGTTCCTGGCCGGGCTGCAGGGCATCCCCGAGACGTACCACGAGGCCGCCAAGATCGACGGCGCGGACTCGTGGCGGCGCTTCTGGCGCATCACGCTGCCGCTGCTGGCTCCGACGACGCTGTTCGTGTCGGTGATGGCGGTGATCTCGGGGCTGCAGGCGTTCGGGCATGCGTACATCATCACGGGCGGCGGACCCGGCGACGCCACCGACCTGTCCGTCTTCCACATCTTCAACGTGGCCTTCCGCACCAGGGACTTCGGCTACTCCTCGGCGCAGTCGGTGCTGCTGCTGATCGTGATCGTGGCGTTCACGCTGGTCCAGCTCCGGGCGGGGCGGCGCGGGGAGGTCGTGTACTGATGCGCAGGACGCTGCTCTACCTCCTGCTCGGGCTGGCCTCGCTGGTCATGGTGGTGCCGCTGCTCTACATGCTGTCGCTGTCGCTCCAGACCGAGGCCGAGACGCTGTCGGCCGAGGCCGTGGTCTGGCCCGGGTCTCCGCAGTGGGGCAACTACGCCGAGCTGTTCGCCCGCGCGCCGTTCGGGAACTTCATCGTCAACAGCCTCGTCGTGGCCGGCGCCATCACGCTGGCGCACCTGATCTTCGACCCGCTGGTCGGGTACGTGTTCGCCAAGTTCCGCTTCCCGCTGCGCAACACCCTGTTCGTGGCGCTGCTGGCCACGCTCATGGTGCCGTTCTTCGTGCGGATGATCCCGCTGTACGTGCTCATGGCCAACCTGGGGTGGCTCAACACGTACCAGGGGTTGATCACGCCGTTCCTCATGGACGCGTTCGGGATCTTCCTCATGCGGCAGTTCATCCAGCCCATCCCCGACGACCTGATCAGCGCGGCCCGCATCGACGGCGCCTCCGAGCTGGGCATCTACCGGCGGATCATCCTGCCGCAGACGCGGCCCGCGCTGGCCGTGCTCGGGCTGTTCACGTTCGTCTTCCAGTGGAACGAGTTCCTCTGGCCGCTGGTCGCCACCACGACGCCCGAGATGCGCACGATTCCCGTCGGGCTCACCCTGTTCAACCAGGAGTACTTCACGTTGTGGCACCTCACGGCCGCGGGCTCGGTGATCCTCTTCGTCCCCACCGCCGTCCTGTTCATCTTCACCCAGCGATACTTCGTGCGCGGCATCGCGCTGACCGGCCTCAAATAGGAGTCATTTCTTGCGTCCGAACGTGATCGTCGTCTTCACCGACCAGCAGCGGTGGGACACCGTCGGCCCCTTCACCCCCAACCTCGACAGGATGGCCAGGCACGGCACGCAGGCCACGGTCGCGCTCACGCCGCAGCCGGTGTGCGCGCCCGCCCGCGCCGCGCTGCAGACGGGCCGCTACCCGACCACGACCGGCGTCCACCGCAACGGCCGCGTGCTGCCGCCCGAGGAGCGCACGCTGGCCCACCACTTCGGCGCGGCCGGCTACGCCACCGGCTACATCGGCAAGTGGCACCTCGGCGGCGGCGAGCCGGTCCCGGCCGACCGGCGCGGCGGTTACCAGTCGTGGCTGGCCGCGAACGCGCTGGAGCACACCTCGGACGCCTACCGCACGATCGTGTACGACGAGGCGAACGAGCCCGTGCAGCTGCCCGGCTACCGCTCCGACGCCCTCGTGGACGCGGCCATCAGGTACGTCGCCGACCACCACGAGGAGCCGTTCTTCCTGTTCCTGTCGTTCCTGGAGCCGCACCACCAGAACGAGGTGGACAACTACCCGGCCCCCGACGGCTACGAGGAGCGCTACCAGGGCCGCTGGATGCCGCCGGACCTGGCCGCCCTCGGCGGCACCGCCCACCAGCACATGGGCGGCTACCTGGGGCAGGTCAAGAGGCTGGACGAGGGGCTCGGGCGGCTGCTGGACGCGCTGCGCAGCATGGACCTGCTGGACGACACGATCGTGGCGTACACCTCCGACCACGGCAACCACTTCAAGACCCGCAACGGCGAGTACAAGCGCTCGTGCCACGACGCCTCGCTGCGCGTGCCGCTGGCGCTGCGCGGCCCCGGCTTCGACGGCGGCGGCGCCGTCTCCCGGCCGGTCAGCACCATCGACCTGCCTCCCACGCTCCTGGAGGCCGCCGGGCTGCCCGTCCCCGGCTCGATGCAGGGCCGCTCGTTCCTCCCGCTGGTCCGGGACCCCGGGGCGGCGTGGCCCGAGGAGGTGTTCTTCCAGGTGAGCGAGTCGGAGGTGGGACGCGGGATCCGTACCTCGCGCTGGAAGTACTACGCCGTCGCCGAGGACGCCCACCCGTGGGACGACCCCGCCTCCGACCGCTACCGGGAGCAGGCGCTCTACGACCTGGAGAACGACCCGCACGAGCTGGTCAACCTGGCGGGGTTCCCGTCGCACGCCGGGGTGGCGGCGGAGCTGCGGGAGCGGCTCGTCCGCCGGATCGCGGAGGCCGAGGGGGCCGAGCCGGTCATCGAAGCGGCCGTCGAGCGACCGGCGCCGCCGCAGGCGATGACCGACCCGGAGGTGCGGCTGAGCGGCTCCAAGCCGGTCCGCTTCGGCCACCAGCCCCCGCCCGGAACGCGTTAGGGATCTCCATCGGCGTGGCGAGGGGATTTCGCCCGTTACCCTCCGTAATCTCGCCTGGTGAGCGGAGGGAGAGGTGTCGTGGGTGGTTGGTCGAGTTCGTGGGGTACGGGCGGGCGGGTGTCCCGCCGGGCGTTCGTCACCGGCACATTCGCCAGTGCGCTGGCCGGCGCCGTCCCCCTGCTGGGGGGCCCGCCCGCGGCGGCGGAGCCGCGGCCCCGGGCGATGGTGCTGCGGGCCCGGCCCGCGACGGTCACCCTGGGGCGGCGCACGGTGCGCACCTGGACGTACAACGACGAGGTCCCCGGCCCGCAGATCAGGGTCATGGCCGGTGAGCGGGTCCGCGCGAAGCTGGTCAACGACCTGCCCGCGGCGACCACCGTGCACTGGCACGGCATCAGGCTCGACTTCCCCATGGACGGCGCGCCCGGGTTCAGCCAGGAGGCGACCCAGCCGGGCAGGACGTTCGACTACGACTTCACCGTGCCCGATCCCGGCACGTACTTCTACCACTCGCACGTCGGCACCCAGCCCGACCGCGGCCTGTACGGCACGCTGGTCGTCCTCGACCCGCGGGAGCCGCTCGACTACGACGAGGAGTTCACCGTCGTGCTCGACGACTGGCTGGACGGCATCGACGGCACTCCCGACGACGCCCTGGCCCGGCTGAACGCCTCCACCGACCACGACGACACCCTGCGCAGCGAGGCGCTCGGCGGCGTGGCGGCGGAGATGGTGCACCCGCTCTACCTGGTCAACGGCCAGGCGCCGGACGCCCCCATGACCTTCCGCACCGCGCCGGGCCGCACGGTCAGGTTCCGGGTGATCAACGCGGCGTCCGACACCGCCTTCCGGGTGGCGCTCGGCGGGCATCGCATGACCGTCACCCACACCGACGGGTTCCCGTGCCGGCCCGTGGACGTGGACACGTTCCTCATCGGCATGGGCGAGCGCTACGACTTCCTGACCCGGCTCGACTCGGGCGCGTTCCCGCTGGTCGCGATAGCGGAGGGCAAGCGGGGGCGGGCGTTCGCGGTGGTGCGGACGGATCGGCGGGCCGAGGCGCCGGCGAGCACCGTCCAGGTGCCGGAGCTGACCGAGCGGATGCTGGCGTACCGGGACCTGGAGGCACCGTCGTCCCTCGATCTCCCCCGCCCGTCCAGGGCCATCACGGTGACGCTGGGCATGCGCCCGTCCGGCAACGAGTGGACGATGAACGACAAGGTCGCCGGCGACCACCTGCGGCTGCGCGTGGACCGAGGGGAGACGGTCCGGCTGATCCTGGACAACCAGTCGCCCATGTGGCACCCGATGCACCTGCACGGCCACACGTTCCAGCTGCGCCTGGCGGACGGGCGCGGGCCGCGCAAGGACACCGTGAACATCAAGCCGCGCCAGCGGCTCCACCTGGACGTGCTCGCCGACAACCCCGGCGAGTGGATGTTCCACTGCCACAACCTGTATCACCAGGAGCAGGGCATGATGGGCGCCATCGGCTACGGCCCCGCCCGGACCCCGGCCCCGGCCCACGCCGGCCACCGTCCCCAGCAGCACGACCGCAAGCGGAAGCGTCGCCACTAACACTGTTCGCACATGCGTACATCGTGCGCTATGGTGAGGGGCATGGCGAAAGACGAGCAGTCCATCCCCTCGGTGTGGGCGCGGCCCCGCCGCGAGCGGGAGCAGCCGGCGCTGAGCCGCGACCAGATCGTGGCCGAGGCCGTCCGGCTGCTCGACGAGGAGGGCATCGACGCCCTGAGCATGCGCCGCCTCGGCAGCCGGCTCAACGCCGGGGCGACCTCGCTCTACCGCCACGTGGCCAACAAGGACGAGCTGATCGAGCTCGCCGTGGACGCGGTCTACGGCGAGCTGCCGCTGCCCGAGGAGACCGACGCCACCCGGTGGCGGGAGGTCATCGCGCGCATCGCCCACGGCCTGCGCGCCACGATCCTGCGCCATCCCTGGATGGCCGCCAAGCTCGGCGAGGTGGGGCTGGCCTACCTGGGGCCCAACATGCTGCGCCAGACGGAGCACATGCTCGGCGTCTTCGAGTCCGCCGGGTTCCCGCTCGACGAGGCCGACCAGGCGATGAGCACGCTGGTCGCGTACGTGCTCGGCGTCACCACCAGCGAGGCCGCGATCCTGTCCATGATCGCCCGCAGCGGTCAGACCGAGCAGGAGTGGGTGGAGCACCTGTGGCCGGCGGCCGAGCGGGCGGTGCAGGACTACCCGCGGCTGCGCGCCCGTTACGCCGCGCAGCGCGGCCAGCTCTCCTCCCAGGCCGACCAGGACGGCTTCGAGTACGGCCTCCAGCGGGTCCTCGACGGCCTCCAGTCCCGCCTCGGCTGATCCCCATGTCGAGCCCTGCTCACGTGTGACATAAGCCTGCCATCGGTCTTGCGACGCGGCCTCGGGCTACGGAAGGATCGCCCAATCGAACCCCCCCGTTCCCGCATGACCTTGGAGTGGCCGTCGTGCCCACACAGCACGCGAACGTCGAGCAGTTCGGATACCGGCAGGAGTTACGTCGCGGGGTCGGGATGACCGACCTCGTGTCCTACGGCCTGGTGTTCATGGTGCCGATCTCCCCATTCGCGATCTTCGGCTCCGTCTATGCCCGCTCGGGCGGCATGCCGGCCCTGGCGTACCTCGTCGGGATGATCGCGCTGCTGTTCACGGCAGCCTCGTACGCGCAGATGGTCAAGGCCTTCCCGCTGTCCGGCTCGGTCTACAACTACGCCGGCCGCGGCATCGCGCCGCCGGCCGGGTTTCTGACCGGGTGGATGGTGCTGCTCGACTACATCCTCGTCCCGTGCCTGCTCTACCTCGTCGCCTCCATCGCGATGCACGCCATCATGCCGGAGATCCCCGTGTGGGTCTGGCTGATCGCCTTCGTGGCGCTCAACACCGCGATCAACCTCCGGGGCATCCGGATGACGGTCAAGCTCACCCGGATCATGATCGTGTTCGAGCTGGTCGTGCTGGCGCTGTTCCTCGTGGTCGGCGTCTGGGCCCTGCTCCAGGGCAAGGGCCGCGGGTTCAGCCTCTCCCCGCTGTTCAACCTGGAGACGTTCTCCTGGCCGGTGGTGTTCGCCGCGGTGTCGGTGGCCGTGCTGTCGTTCATCGGCTTCGACGGGATCAGCATGCTGGTCGAGGAGTCCACCGGCGGGTCCGAGCAGGTGGGCAGGGCCATGCGGCTGGCCCTGGTGCTGGCCGGCGTGCTGTTCATCGTGCAGGTGTGGGTGGCCGCGCTGCTGGTGCCCGACCCGGCGGGCCTCCTGCGCAATGGAGGCGACACCGCGTTCTACGACGCGGCCGCGGTGGCCGGCGGCCAGTGGCTCAGGCACCTCACCTCGACCGCCACCGCGCTCTCCTGGGGCGTGGCCAACACCATGGTGGCCCAGGTCGCGGCCTCCCGCCTGCTGTACGCGATGGCCCGCGACCGGCAGCTCCCGTCGTTCCTGGCGAAGGTGTCGGTCAGGCAGTCGGTGCCGGCCAACGCCATCGCGCTCGTCTCCCTGCTGTCCGTCGGCCTCGGGGTCTGGATGTCCACCCGCTCCGACGGCGTCGACCTCCTCAGCAGCCTGATCAGCATGGGCGCCATGGTCGCGTTCATCGTCCTGCACGCGTCGGTGATCGTGCACTACTCGCTGCGCCTCGGCTCGGACGCCATGTGGACGCACCTCGTCGCGCCGCTGATCGGGATGGGGATCCTCATCTTCGTCGTGATCAACGCCCATGTGATGGCGCAGCTGGTGGGCCTGATCTGGCTCGGCGTCGGCGGCCTGGTGCTGGCCGGCCTGTACGCGCTCGGCCGCCCGCCCACCCTCCAGGGCCTGACCGGACGTCTCTGACGGGCGAGGGGACACCATGAACCGGCTGACGCTCCACGAGGACCTGTATCTCATCGCGCACGACCAGTCCGGCAAGCCCCTGATCCACCAGTCGTCGATGGCTCTCGGGCTGGCCGGCGCGGTGGTGCTCGAACTGGCCGTCAGCGGTCGCGTCACCGTCGCCGACGGCCAGGCGACCGTCTCCCGCCCTCCGGCCGGCGACACCCCCGTCTCCCTGGCGGACGGCGACGTCAAGCTCCTGATCAAGAAGGCGGCGAACGGCCTCTACGACCGCACCCGCGAGGCCCTGGTCGCCTCGGGCGTGCTCGTCAGGGTGAGCAGGCGCCGCCTGGGCATGCTGCCGTACACGCGTCACCAGCTCGCCGACATCGCCTCGGTCGTCCGGGCCTCTTCGGGGGTGCGCTCGGCGGTCGAGGGCTGGAAGCCGCCGGACGCGCGGTGCGCCGCGCTCTGCGGGCTGGTTGCGGTGCTGCGGCTGGAGTCGGAGCTCTACCTCGACCAGCCCGCGAACCGGCTGGTCGGCCGCCTCCGCGAGATCGCCTCGGCCGCCCCGCCCGTGGTGGGCGAGCTGGTCGCGGTCGTGGACACCCTGGTCGGGGAGGCCGCCGTGGCGGTGTACCGCTAGCCGTGACCTGAGCCGGGCCCGGCCATCGCCGCGAGGCGGCGGGCGAGCCGGGCGACGGCCTCCCGCAGCTCGGCGGGCTCCAGCACCTCCGCCTCGAAGCCCAGCCGGGCCACGTGCACGGCCAGCCAGTCGAGGTCCTGCCCGCCGGCGACGAGCACGCACCACCCGTCGCGATCGTCCTCGACGCGTCCCACCTGGGGCGGCACCAGCTCCCGCACGCGGTCTGGCGGCGCGTGCAGGCGCACCCGGGCGAGATAGCGGTACGGCGCCTCGGCCACGGACCGCTGCACGTAGGCGGCCGGGTCAGGATGCTCCCTGGCCCGGAAGCGCCAGGTCGTCGCCTCCGCCTCGCGCATCCGGTCCAGCCGGAAGGTGCGCCAGCCGTCGCGGTCGACGTCCCAGGCCATCAGGTACCAGCGGCGGCCGGTGGAGACCATCCGCACCGGCTCGACCGTGCGCTCGCGCTCCCCGCCGTCGTGGCCGGCGTACCGGAAGCGCACCCGCACGGCGTCGCGGCAGGCCCGCGCGAGCATCATCAGCAGCTCCGCGTCGATCTCGACCCCGGGGTCGGCGAGGGTCTCGGTGGCGCCGTACACCGCCCGAACCTCGGCGCGCAGCCGGGGCGGCATCACCTGGTCGAGCTTGGCGAGCGCCCGCAGCGCCGCCTCGCCCGCCCCGGTGACCGTGCCTCCCGCCGCCAGCCGCAGGGACACCGCCGTCGCGATCGCCTCCTCGTCGTCGAGGAGCAGCGGCGGCAGCCGGGTGCCCGCGCCGAGCTGGTAGCCGCCGCCGACGCCCGCCGTCGCGTGCACGGGATAGCCGAGCGCGCGTAACCGCTCCACGTCGCGGCGCACCGAGCGGTCAGTGACCCCCAGCTCGGCGGCGAGCTCGACAGCGGTCCAGGACGGCCGGCGCTGCAGCAGCGCCAGCAGCCGCAGCACCCGCTCGGTCGTCGACTCAACAGACACGCGCTCATCGTTCCACAGATCACGGACCGATCCTGTCCGCTATATGCGAGAGGCTTGAGCCATGAACGACCTGCCCTGGAACACCCTGCTCCGAGATCAGACCGACTGGCACTGGACCCATCAGCTGCGCGATCGCCTCGACGGGCTCACCGATGAGGAGTACTTCTGGGAGCCGGCGCCCGGCTGCTGGAGCGTGCGGCCGCGCGGCACCGGCGCCGCGCCGGTGCAGGCCGGGGCCGGCGCGATGACCATCGACTTCGAGTTCCCGATGCCCGAGCCGCCGCCGTTGACGACGATCGCCTGGCGGCTCGGGCACGTGATCGTCGGCGTGCTGGCGATGCGCAACGCCTCGCACTTCGGCGCCACGCCGACCGACTACGAGTCGTTCGAGTACGCTCCGACCGCGGACGCGGCGCTGGCCCAGCTCGACGCCGAATACGCCACGTGGCTGGCCGGGGTCGAGTCCCTCGGCGAGGCCGGCCTCGGCCGCCCGTGCGGGGAGGCGGAGGGGCCGTACGCCGAGTATCCGCTGGCGGCGCTGGTGCTGCACATCAACCGCGAACTGATCCACCATCTGGCGGAGGTCTGCCTGCTGCGCGACCTCTACCTGCACACTCACCGGGAGGCGAGCTGACATGGCCCGCGACGTTCAGATCACTTTCGACTGCGCCGATCCGGCCGGGCTGGCCACGTTCTGGGCCGAGGCCCTCGGCTACCGGGTGCAGGACCCGCCCAAGGGCTTCGAGTCGTGGGAGCAGGCCCTGGAGGCGATGGGCGTGCCGCCCGAGCGCCGCAACGACGCCTCGGCGGTGATCGACCCCGACGGGGCCGGGCCGCGGCTGTTCTTCCAGCGGGTGCCGGAGGGCAAGCAGGTCAAGAACCGCGTGCACCTCGATGTGCGGGCCGCCCCCGGGTTCGAGGGCGACGCGCGGATGGCGGCCCTGGAGGCGGAGGCCGAGCGGCTCGTCTCCCACGGCGCCACCCGGCTCCAGCGCCACGAGCCCGCTCCCCCGCTCGGCGCCGGTCACATCGTGATGGCCGACCCCGAGGGCAACGAGTTCTGCCTCGACTGATCGGCCGCGCCCCCCATGGACGGCGCGAGGTGCGCGGGTTACGCTCCGCTCGCCACAAGATGGGGGGCAATCCATGACTTACACGCTTTTACGCGGGAACTTCGTGATCCGGTACGCGGATCTCCCGCGACAGGGCCCCGAGCCCGACGGCGACACCGTGAAGTTCCTGCCCGACTCGCCCGCGCTGGTGGAGGGGCTGCCGCGGCGCTCCGGCCACCCGCCGAAGATCAACCGCCGTGGCGTCTCCGTGCGCCTGGAGGCCATCGACGCGCTGGAGACCCACTTCGAGGAGACGCACCAGCAGCTCGCCGGGGCCAACGCGGCCCGGGACGAGCTGCTGCGCCTGCTCGGGTTCACGAACGTGCGCTACTGGGAGGACCTGCCCAACAAGGTGCAGTCGGCGGACCAGGACTCCCTCCGCGGGCACGTGCTCACCAACGGGGTCGACGCGAACGGCCGGCTGATCGGGTTCGCCTACGCCGGTGACCCTCCGGGGGCCGACGGGGCCTCGGTGTTCCTGGACCCGGCGCTCGCGGACGCGTCCGCCAACGGCACGCTGCTGGCCGGCGGGCTGGTCTATCCGGCGTTCTACGCGACGCTGCCGGCGCAGCTGCGTACGCATCTGGCGGAGGTGTCGCAGGCGGCCAGGGGGAAGGCCGCCGGCATCTGGCCCGGCTCGACCGCCGACCCCAACGGCGCCGCCACCGTCACCGGCCTGGCCGACGCCGAGGGCCTGGTGATGTGGCCGAAGCTGTTCCGCCGCCTCGTGCCGTACCTCGCGGCCGGTTTCACGGACTTCGACGGCTTCGACGCCTGGCTGCGCGCGGACCCGGTCAACCGGGACGACGAGGTGTTCCTGCTCACCAACCTCGAACGCGGCAACCTGCACGACGTGATCAAGGGGGCCGGGCAGCAGATCCAGCTCACGGTGTGGCCGGAGGAGTTCATCATCGCCCCGGACCCGGCGCCGCCGGGCACCGTCGTCAATCCGCCGCCGGTCGCGAGCCGCTGACGCACCGGAGTGGGGGCCGGGGCGCGCACAGCGCCCCGGCCCCGCTGTGTCCGCGCGCTGAACGCCGGTTGACGGGAGGCCTCCGGACCGCTTACGGTTCCGGCGATATCGGTGAAATATATCGATATGTATCCGAAACTTTCGGAGGCGTCATGTTTCGTGGAGTCGTCGCGGTCGCCTTGCTCGGCCTCCCTGCGGTGAATCCCTCCCAGCCCCCCGCCATCACCGTGAACGAGCACGCCAGGCACCAGGAGATCGACGGCTTCGGCATCTCCCAGGCGTTCCGGCGCAACGAGCTGCTCAAGGCGCTGCCGGAGTCGCAGCAGCGCGAGGTCCTGGACCTGTGGTTCGACCGCGAGAAGGGCGCCGGGCTCAGCATCCTGCGGCTCGGCATCGGCTCCTCCCCGGCCGGGAGCCCGTACGACCACATGGTGTCGATCCAGCCCGAGGACCCCGGCGGCCCGGACGCCCCGCCCAAGTACGTGTGGGACGGCGACGACAACAGCCAGGTGTGGGTGGCCAAGGCGGCCCAGGCGTACGGCGTGAAGCGGTTCTTCGCCGACGCCTGGAGCGCGCCCGGCTACATGAAGGACAACGGCGACGACAAGGGCGGCGGCACGCTGAAGCCGGAGTGGCAGCGGGCGTACGCGAACTACCTGGTGGCGTACACGAAGTTCTACGCCAGGGAAGGCATCAAGATCACCGACCTGGGGTTCACGAACGAGCCCGACTGGACGGCCACGTACGCCTCCATGCGCTTCACCCCGGAGCAGGCCGCCCAGTTCGCCAAGGTGCTGGGCCCGGTGGCCAAGGGCGTGCACGTGACCTGCTGCGACTCGTTCGGCTGGAACCAGGCCAAGGCGTACACGGCCGCGATCGAGGCCGACCCCGAGGCCCGCCGCTGGGTGAAGACCCACACCGGGCACACCTACGCCAGCCCCGTGGACGCGCCGCTGCCGACGACCAGGAAGACCTGGATGTCGGAGTGGAACCCGAACGGCAGCACCTGGAACGAGAGCTGGGACGACGGCAGCGGCTACGACGGCTTCGCGATCGCGCAGGCCGTCCACGACGCGCTCACGCTGGGGAACGTCAGCGGCTACGTCTACTGGCTGGGCGGCTCGCGCGGCGCGACCCGGGCGCTGCTGCAGCTCGACGACACGGCGAAGACGTATCGCGTGTCGAAGCGGCTGTGGGCGCTGGCGGCGTACAGCAGGTTCATCCGGCCGGGCGCGGTCAGGCTGGACACGGCGGCGGCGGATCCGGCGCTGAAGGTCTCCGCCTTCCGCAACCCGGACGGCTCCCGCGTCGTCGAGGTGCTCAACACGGGCACCGCGCCGGTCACGTGGCAGGGCGTGCGCGGCCGGGCGACCGCGTACCTCACGGACGGCGCCAACTCGCTCACGCCGTCCCCGGTGACGGGCCGGACGGTGACGCTGCAGCCGCGGGCGCTCACCACGATCGTCATCCGCTGAGGAGGCCGCGGGAGCCCGGGCAGGTGCCGGCCCGGGCTCCCGTCACGAGCGGGGCGCTCAGCCCTTCGAGCCGGTGGTGGCGATGCCCTGGATGAACTGCCGCTGCAGGAACACGAAGACGGCGATCACCGGGAGCGAGGCGATGAGCGAGCCGGCCATCAGCACCGGATAGTCCGTCTGGTACTGGCCCTGGAGCGCGGCCAGCCCTGCCGACAACGTCATCTTGTCCGGGTCGGTGTTGACCACCAGCGGCCAGAACAGGTCGTTCCAGGCCCACAGCAGCACCAGGATGGCCAGCGCCACCAGGCCAGGCCGCGCCAGCGGCAGCATGATCGACCAGTAGATGCGCACCGGCCCGGCGCCGTCCAGCCGGGCGGCCTCCTCCAGCTCGCGCGGCAGCCCGAGGAAGAACTGCCGCAGCAGGAACACCCCGAAGGCGCTGAACAGCCCCGGCACGATGATCGCCTGCAGGCTGTTGAGCCAGCCGAGCGACGACATGATCTGGTACTGCGGGATCACGAAGAGCTGCGGCGGCACCATGAGCACCGACAGGAAGACGCCGAAGAGCAGGTTCCTGCCGGGAAAGCGCAGCCGGGCGAAGGCGTAGGCGGCCATCGAGCAGAACAGCACCTGCCCCGCCACCCGCCCCGCCGCCATCACCACGGTGTTGAGGAACTGGTCGCCGAACGGCAGCAGCTCGAAGACCTTCGCGTAGTTGTCCCACCGCCACTCGGGCAGCAGGCTCGGCGGCACCCGGGTGGCGCCGCTGAGCGTCTTCAGCGAGGTGACGGCCTGCCACACGAACGGGGCCACCATCGCCAGCGACGCCGCGGCCAGCACCGCGTGCACCCCGAACGACCGACGACGCTCAGACATAGTGCACCCACCTGCGCTGGAGCCGGAACTGCAAGACCGTCAGCGCCGCGATGAGCAGGAGCAGCGCGATCACGATGGCGGCGGCGTAGCCGCGGTCGTCGGTGACGAAGGCGCGCTCGTAGAAGAGCTGCACCACCGTCTGGAGCCGCGAGTACGCCGGGTTGGCCCGCGCCGCCTGCCCGGACCCGGTCATCACGAAGACCAGGTCGAAGAGCTGCAGCGAGCCGATCACGGACACGATCGAGATGAAGAACGCGGTCGGCGACAGCATCGGCAGCGTGACCGAGAAGAACTGCCGGACGCGACCGGCCCCGTCCAGGCTCGCCGCTTCGTACAGCTCCTTCGGGATGGCCTGCATCCCGGCCAGGAAGATGATCAGGTTGTAGCCGATGCTGCTCCAGATCCCCACCACGACCAGCGCGTACATGGCCGTGTCCGGATCGGCGATCCAGTTGGGCCCGTCCACGCCGACGACCGCGAGCACCTGGTTGACCAGGCCGTAGTCGCCGTTGTAGAGCCACCGCCAGAGCATGGCGACCGCGACCGGCATGGTGACCACGGGCAGGAAGAAGGCCGTCCGGTACACGGCCACGCCCCGCAGCCCCGGCAGGTTGAGCAGCGCGGCGAACACGATGGCCAGCGGGATCCCCACCAGGCCCAGCCCGGTGTAGGCGAGCGTGTTGAGCACGGCCCGGCCCACCTCCGGGTCGGCGACGAGCCGGACGTAGTTGTCCAGACCCGTCCAGGTGTGGCCCCCGAACGCGCCCCACTCCGTGAAGGAGAAGTACGCGGTCTGGAGCACCGGCCAGAGGTAGAAGATCGCGAGCCCGAGCCCGGTGGGGGCGATGAACACGTACCCCCACAGGGCCTCGGTGCGCGGCGGACGTCTCCTTGCCGCGTGAGCCGCCCTGGTGAGGCGCTTCTCGGCGGTGGCGGTCACGTCACTCCTTGGCCAGCAGCTCGTTCATCCCGGCCGCGAGGTCCGCGGCCGCCTTCTCGATCGGCACCTCGCCGGTCCACGCCTTGGTGAGGTGGGTCAGCTCGGCCTCCTGCCAGGCGGCGGTGTTCTTGGAGACGGGGTACGGCACCGCGTACGCGACGGCGTCGAGGAAGACCTGCAGCTTCAGCTCGGGATGGGCGGCCGCCCACGCGCTCTGCGTGCCGTTGTACGCCGGGATCGGCCCCTTCTTGCCCAGCAGGTCGGCGGCCGGCTTGGAGCCGAGGAACTTGACGAACTCCCACGCCTCGGCCGGGTGCTCGGTCTTGGCCGACATGACGTTGGCGACGCCGTGGATGATCGTGGCCTGCTTCTCACCCTTGGGGAGCGGGGCCACGTCCACCTTGTCCTTGGTGTAGTCGTTCTTGGTGAACTCGGCCACGTCCCAGGAGCCGCCCCAGTACATCGCCAGCTTGCCGGCCTCGAAGAGCTGGATCGGGGCGGTGTCGGTCATGGTCTTGAGGTCGGGCGACTGCCCGCCGGCGATCAGGTCGGTCCAGAACCGCAGGCCCTCGATGGTCTTGGGGTCGTCGTAGCCGGACTTGCGGCCGTCGGGCGAGATCACGTGGCCGCCGGCCTGGTAGATGGTGTTGTACTGGTACTCCTGGAAGCTCGTGAGCTCCGCGCCGATCGCGTGGACGCCCTTCTTGGCGTCGGTGAGCTTGGCGGCGGCGGCCTTGAAGTCGGCCCAGGTCCAGTCGGCTGCCGGATATTTCACCTTCGCGGCGTCGAAGAGCGTCTTGTTGTACCAGACGCCGATGGTGTCCATGTCCTTCGGCAGGCCGTACAGCTTGCCGTCGTAGGTGTAGAGGTCGACCAGCGGCTTGGGGTAGACGGAGCTGTCGACCTGCTCCTCGATGGGCTTGATGACGCCGTTGGAGGCGTACAGCTGGAAGTTGGGGCCGTTCATCCAGAAGACGTCGGGGGCCGCGCCGCCGGTCACCGCCGCCTTGAGCTTGGTCCAGTAGTCGGCCCATGGCGTGACCTGGACGTCGACGGCGATGTTGGGGTGCGTCTTGGTGAACTCGGCGGCCAGCTCCTGCATGACCGCCTGCTGGGTGGCGTCCCAGACGCCGTAGGACAGCGTCACCTTCTCCTGCGACCGCGCACCCGTGCCAGCCTGCTCACCGCCCGCGCACGCGGAGGCCAGCAACGCCGCGCAAAGGAGCGCCGCACCGCTCCGTGCCGACTTCCACATCTCCCGTGTCCTCTCCTAGAACGTGGGAGTAATGATGGAGTCCAGTGAAATTTTCTTCAAGGCTTTGCTTTGTCACAGATGGCTCACGAGCGGGGTGCGGCCGTCGAGCAGGCGGTCCTCGACGTCGTCGAGCGCGATCCGTACGGCGCCGAGCACCACGGCCTCGTCGCCCAGCGCGGACATGAGGACCTCGGGCGTGCGGATGCACCAGCGGTCCAGCTCGCGCTTGAGCGGCTCGATGAGCACGTCGGCCGAGCGGGAGTAGCCGCCGCCGACCACGACCATCTGCGGGTCCAGCGCCAGGACCAGGGCGGACACGCCGAGCGCCAGGTCCCTGACGTAGCGGCGCACGGCCGTGACGGCGGCCCGCTCGCCCGCCCGGGCCGCCGCGAACACGTCGCCCGCCTCGCCGCTGGCGGCCTTGAGGTGCTCCTGGGCGCGGATCCAGCCGAGCGCGGGCAGCGCGCCGATCTCGCCCGAGGCGTTGGCGAAGCCCCGGTGCACCTTGCCGTCGATCACCAGGCCGGCGCCGGTGCGGAGCCCGGCCAGCAGGAACACCATGTCCTTGGCGTAGCGGGCCACGCCGCGCCAGCACTCGGCCCTGGCGGCGAGCTTGCTGTCGTTCTCGACCAGGACGGGGCCGGGGACCAGCCGGCGTACGTGGGCGGCCAGGTCGACGCCGGTCCACTCGGGCAGCGCCTCCGACAGCATCACCCGGCCCGCGCCGTCCACCAGGCCCGTCGTGCCGACGCCGGCGGCCCAGACGTCGCCCGCGGCCAGGCCGGCGCCCTCCAGGCACGCGGCCACCGCGGCGTCCACCGCCTCCAGCCGCTCCGGCCTGCCCATCTCCGGCGTCACCGGGACGGCGGCCCGGTCGCCGACGTTCCCGTCGAGGTCGGCGACGACGGCGCGGATCTTGTGGCCGCCGATGTCGACGCCGAGCACCCGCCCCGCGTCCGCCCTGAAGCGGTAGCGCCTGGCCGGGCGGCCCACGCCGCC